>JAUVWB010000237.1 GCA_030604345.1 Desulfofustis sp.
CGGCCAGTCCCTTGATGGCGTGACAGCTGTCTTGCAGGGCGGCACGGTTGTCGTTACGGATATGGTCGCCAATGGTTTCCAGATCCCGCTCCAGGGTTTCGACCACCCGGCCGAGCAGCGGTTGCAGCAGGGTGGGGACCCGGTCCTCAACCGTTTCGGTGGACGCTTCATCGTGCTCCAAGTGAGGCTGGCGATCGGCCGGAAAGAGACGGAGAAAATCGCCGATGGTCTTGATCAGGTCTTTTTTGGTGAACGGTTTGGTGAGCACGCCGGAAAAGCCCTTCTTCAGGTACGAAAGGACCTGTTCGGGAAAGGCGTGGGCGGTCACCGCGATGATCGGCACAAAGGCGTTGACCCCGTGGCGGCCCAACTCGTTCATCCGGTGCATGGCGGTGATCCCGTCGACACCGGGCATCCTGATATCCATGAGGACGATATCGTAGCGATGCTCGGCAAAAAGATCCACAGCGGCCATGCCGTTTTCGGCATGGTGGATTTCCACGTCGAAGGGGGCCAGGTAACGCCTGATCACCTCGACGTTGGCGGCCATGTCCTCGGCCACCAGCATGCGGATGGAAGCCAGGGCCAGGGCATCGGCATGATCGTCGGCGGGCAGGTCGACCGGGGGGCACTCCTCGGTTTCCCGGGTCGGTGCCGGCGGCAGCGGGAGCACGACGGTAAAGGTCGCGCCCTGGCCAAGGACGGAACTGACCTCGATGGTCCCCCTCAACCGGTGCACCAGCTTGCGGCAGATGGCCAGGCCGAGACCGGAGCCGCCGCGATTCACCGCCAGGCCGTTTTCCGCCTGGGTAAAGCGATCGAAAATCTTGGTGAGCCGATCCGGCGGGATGCCGATACCGGTGTCGGCAACACGGAAGCGCACCGCATGCTGACCGTGGTGGGCCGAACCATCCTCGATGCTCAGGGTGATGGTGCCGTGATCAGTGAATTTCAAGGCGTTGCTCAGCACGTTGAACAGGATCTGCTTGATCTTCGGCAGATCGCCGAGCCGCTCGCCAAGCGGGGGGTCGGGCTCGAGAGTATGGAAGGTGAGGCCCTTGTTCTGGGCCAGGGTCTCCATCATCGAGCGGAGACTGGAGACGAGCAGGTCGAAACAGAACGGCTCGCGATTGATCACCACCCGGCCGGATTCCAATCGGGTGAATTCGAGGATGTTGGTGAGCTGTTCAAAGAGCTGCCGGCCGGCGGCCAGCAGGCTCACCAGGTAGCGTTTCTGCAGTTCGTCCAGCCTGGTCTCGGCGAGCAGTTCGCCCATGCCGAGGATGATATTGAGCGGTGAACGGATTTCGTGGCTGATGGTGGCCAGAAACTCGGTCTTGGCCCGGCTGGCCTGTTCGGCCTGCAACAGCGCCTGTTCCAGTTCATCGCTCACATACTTGATCAGGCGGCGGTTGATATCGTCGATGCGCTCCTGATGGTTCTGTTGCTGGCGACTGCGGGCCAGTTGTCGTTCGAGATAGGCGATACGGGTCTCCAGTTCGGCCACCCGACCGGCAGAGGTGCCGGTATCGCCCGCCCCTGTTTTCATCAACTCGGTTCGGACAGCCCCACGGCTATATAGGTGTCGCTGTGGAAGAGCGTGGGGCGGTGTTCGGCCGGGGGGCCGATCTCGCCGTAGCAGTAGAAGCCGAAGAACGGGGGTGCCGTGTTGCTCTCGAATAGCACGGCAAACTCGTCGTTGGTCATGGAGCCCAGCACGTGTCGCCGCGACGTGCAGGGAAAGAGCAGGATCAGTTCCGGGGGACCGTCCGGATGGCGGTGCAGGATCGCTTCATTGGCCTCTCGGGCGGTGCGCAGGATGTCCTCGCGGGAGATGGAGGTCAACCGGATTCGGCAGCGTTCGGGAAAGGTGCCGATACAGCTTACGGTGCCGGACTGGTCATCGACAACCCACGGGTCGCGTAGGCAAAATTCGTGATTGTTGTACTCATAGATGGCCAGCGGTAATTGGGATATGGCTTGGTCTTTCGCATAGCTGCCGAGCAGTTCCCGGTAGAAATCGGCGGCCGGGCGGCCGTCGATTTCTCGAATGATGTTTTTTTCCGCCGAGGTAACCTCATAGAAGCGGCCGATCGGTTCGTTACCGGTGAGCACGCGAGAGGTGATCGTCACCGGCCCGCTGCAGAGCAGCAGGGGAGCGGCGTCGGAGTAGACCTGTCCCTCATGGAACTGATAGGTGGTCTGGAGACGATAGTGGTCCCCGGCGGTGCCGCCGAACAGGGGAAATCGGCTGCCGGTGGCCCGTTGCATCATGGTGGCCAGGGGAAGATCGATCGTGGAGAGGCCGTCGGGCAGGATGATGCCAAACGACGGTTCGCCGGGCAACCGGGCCCGGCAGGCCTCGACCGCTGTAACCAGAGCGTCCTCGCCATGGTGTGACAGATCCCGGGCGACGCCGCCGGCAAAACAGAGGTGATCCGAGGCGAGCAGCAGCAGGGCCACGGCATCCTCGACGAAACCCCGGCCGGGGACGATCTCGCCGTCGGTGGTACAGCCGATCAACTCAATGGTCGGATAGCGTTTTTTTATCTCGTTGAGAAAAAAAGAAAAATCACCATCCAGAAGGGAGGTGAAAAAGATGCCCGCCTGCGGGACCGTGGCGCCAAGCATCGCCTGGCACTGATCAAGGGTTTCGGTTATGGCCTGGCGGTGGTCAATGTTATCGCTGAAGCCGATTGCCGTTCGTAGCATTGCCTCCCCGATACGGATGGTTGGTGGTTTTGTTGTCTTTGCCGAGCGGCCGTTCGGAAGTATAACAGACAGCTTGATCATGTCCAGCATAAAGTCCGTTTTGGTAATTGCTGGTTGGTTCTTTTTTCCACGGTCAGAGAAAAGGTGAGGAATTTAGTGGCAAGACCGTATTGAAGGGTTTATTAACGGTGCAGAATTGAATAAAATGATTGCGTCAGCAAGAGATGCGTGCAATGAGTGACTCAACTTCCTGCGAGTGCGGCCTATGAATTCCCTGAAACGACACGCTTCGGTGCGATGCTGCCTGTTGCTGGGCGCTGTCATGGTCCTGTCGGGACTGTGTGCGGTATCCGTGGTCGACGCGCAGGAGCCGAAGGGGGAACGCTATATCACCATCGATTTCGACAACGTCGACATCAACCTCTTCATCAAGTACATGAGCGAGCTGACCGGCCGCAACTTCATCGTCGATCCCAACGTGCGGGGCAACGTGACGATCATCTCGCCGACCCGCATCTCCGAGACCGATGCCTATCATGTCTTTGAATCGGTGTTGGAAATCCACGGTTTCACCACCGTCGCGTCGGGATCGGTGATCAAGATCGTCCCGTCGGTGGAGGCCCGGGCCAAGTCCATCGAGACGCTGCGGCCCGGCGACCAGCCCGATCCCCAGGACCGGGTGGTGACGCAACTGGTGCCGCTCACCTACACGACGCCGCTGGAGATGCAGAAAATCCTGCAGCCGCTCGTGTCCAAGACCTCGGTACTGCTCGCCCACACCCCCTCGGGGATGCTGATCATCACCGACACCATGTCCAATATCAAGCGGTTGCTCGACATCATCGAGGTGCTGGACGTGGAGTACACCCGCGACGAGATCCTCGTGCTGCCGCTTCAGTATGCCAACGCCGAGAACCTGGCGACGATTCTCAACACTATCTTCCAGAAGGCCACCGCCGGCGGCAAGGAGGAGGCGGTGGTGGTCACCTCGGCGGTCAAAGTGGTGCCGTACGAAAGGATCAATCTGCTCATCGTGC
>JAUVWB010000241.1 GCA_030604345.1 Desulfofustis sp.
CCGGCGCCGACAGCGGTTCGGTGGTCAACACAAAATTTCGGTGATGAACAACCAGCACGGCCTCAGCAGAGGCCCCCTGTCCTGCACCCCGGGACATGGGAAACCACGTCAGCCAGATGAAGAGCACCAGGGAAAGCAGTATCAACACGGCAATTCCGGCATCTCGTTTGGTTTCCATAGACTCGTCCTGATAACCCGGTACCGGGCACATCACCAGTCTGGCCGGTCCGGCGGACCGTGATCGTCACGGTCAGAACCATACAACAGATGACCGCAACCTGCCAATCAACCTTTCCGATAGTGCTTGTTTCAACCGGTGCGAAAGAGTATATAGCGACCACAACCATATCTTCTCCCCTGGTGGCCAGTCGCAGGACGGGCAGCACGGCAGCACATGCAGACCTTCAACATCGTTTTAGTGGAACCGGAAATCCCCCCCAATACCGGGTCGATCGCCAGGCTTTGCGGGGCCACCAACACGGCGCTGCACCTGGTCGGACCGTTGGGTTTCTCAATCGACGACAAACACCTGAAACGGGCCGGACTGGACTACTGGCCGCAAGTCGCCATCGTCCACTGGCGGAATCTGGACGAGTTTCTCGTCGCCCAGGATGAAAGAAAGTTGAAACTCTTCACCACCAAGACCAAACGGCTCTACACCGAAGCCCGCTATCGGCCGGGTGACTTCCTCGTCTTTGGCAAGGAATCGAAGGGGTTGCCGCAACAGGTGCGGGAGCTGTATCACGAACTATGCTTCACTATTCCCATGGCCAATCCACGAATCCGCAGCCTCAATCTTGCAATGACGGCTGGAATCGTATTATATGAGGCGCTGCGCCAACAACAGGCAGTATCCACAGAATCTCACCACCAGCAGAGCGATCAGCAGCGCACCTGAGTGCTGATCGCTGTTCACACGAAGGAGAACACCATGACAGACAGAGCCTTCAATTTCAACGCCGGTCCCGGCACCCTCCCCGTGCCTGCCTTGCAGCAGGCCGCCCGGGATATCCTCGATTACCAGGGGCTGGGGCTCGGTATCATGGAGATGAGTCATCGATCCAAGGAATTCATGGCAATTGCCGAGCAGACGGAGTCATTGTTCCGGGAACTGCTCGGTATTCCGGACAATTATCGGGTCCTGTTCCTGCAGGGCGGCGCTTCCAGCCAATTTTTCATGGTTCCGATGAACCTGCTCGCTCCCGGGGCCACGGCCTGCTATCTCAATACCGGGACCTGGTCCGCCAAGGCTATCAAAGAAGCGCGTCGATTCGGCACCGTAAACGTCCCCTTCAACGGTGAAACAGAAAACTTCCGTAGGCTTCCGGAACCGGCCGAGTACACCGTTGCCCAGGGCTGTCAATATCTTTACCTGGTGTCGAACAACACCATTTTCGGTACCCAGTTCTCCTCATTTCCGGAAACGGACGTGATGCTGGTGGCCGACATGTCCTCGGATATTCTTTCCCGCCGCATCCCCGTTGAACGCTTCGGTCTGATCTTTGCCGGCGCTCAGAAAAACCTTGGTCCGGCCGGCGTAACCATCGTCATCGTCCGTGACGACCTGCTCGATCGGGTTCCCGACTCGGTGCCGACCATGCTTCGTTACAAAACCCACGCAGACAAGCAATCCATGTACAACACCCCGCCCTGTTTCGCCGTCTACCTGGGGGGTGAAGTGCTCAAATGGGTCAAGGCTCAGGGAGGGATCGAGGCGATTGAACAACGTAACGAGGAAAAAGCCCGTCTGATCTACGAGATGATCGACAGCGGCGATTATTATCGGGGACATGCCGAACCATCGTCCCGTTCTCGAATGAACGTCGCCTTCAATCTGCCGACAGCCGAACTGGAAGCCAAATTTGTCGCTGCCGCGGCCAAAGAGAAAATGATCGGCCTGAAGGGACATCGATCCGTCGGCGGCTGTCGCGCCTCCATCTACAATGCGTTTCCGGTGGAAGGCGTCCGGCATCTGGTGGCGTTCATGCAGCGCTTTGAACGGGAAAACCCGGCCTGAGAGCCGACTGTTAGCATATGCACTATGAAGGCATCGTTATCCGCCCGCCAAGCGAGGCCAACTCGATCATTCTGCAGGTGTGCGTCGGCTGTCCCCACAACCGCTGCACCTTCTGCGGCGCTTATCGCGAGGTGCGCTTCCGGGTCAAAAGCGAGGCGGAAATCGATGCCGACCTGGACTTTGCCGCACGTTACTGCCATAAACAGCGCCGCGTCTTTGTTGCCGACGGCGATGCCCTCCATCTGCCGCAGCACTATCTGGAACAGCTCCTGGAGAGGATCACGCAGCGATTGTCCTGGGTGAACCGGGTATCGCTTTATGCCAGCGCCCGATCGATCCGCAGCAAGAGTGACGAAGATTTGCAGCGTCTCCGACAGCTCGGCCTCGATCGGGTGTACCTCGGGCTCGAAAGCGGTGACGACGCGGTGCTGGCCGCGGTGGCCAAAGGAGAGACGGCACGTTCCCTGGAAGAATCAGGTAAACGGGTGGTGGCTGCCGGGCTGTTTCTCTCCGCCACCGTTATTCTGGGCCTGGCCGGTGTCACCGGATCAGCCAGGCATGCGCAGTTGACCGCGGAGCTGGTGAATCGGTTGCGTCCCCATCAGCTCGCCGCCCTCACCCTGCTGCTTCTCGACAACACCCCACTGGGCAGGACCGCCGCTGCCGGCAGGTTCCACCTGCCGAACGCCCCAGCCATGCTCCAGGAGCTGCAATCGCTGCTCGCCGCCCTCGAGGTGGAACGAATGCAGTTCATGGCCAATCATGCCTCCAATTATCTGCCCTTGTCCGGTCGCTTGCCCCGTGATAAAGAGAAGCTGCTGACCATGATCCGTGCGGCACTGGACGGTTCCGTCCAACTTGTCCCCGAACACCGCCGGGCTCTTTAAAACAACATGAAGATAGACGTCAAGAACCTTGACCGGACAGGTCTCGAACGCTTCGCCGTATCACTCGGTCAGCCTGCCTTTCGCGGCCGGCAGATCATGGCCTGGCTCTACCGTCCCGGCATTACCGATTTTTCACAGATGACCGACCTGGCGAAATCCTTCCGCCAGTTGCTCCCCGAACATGCCACGATCTCACAGTTCACCCGCCAGATCATTGAAAAATCGACGGATGGAACGGTAAAATTCGGCTTTCCCCTCGTCGACAACACGGTCATCGAGTCGGTGCTGATTCCCGAAGACGACCGCAACACTCTGTGCATTTCCTGCCAGGTGGGCTGTGCCATGGGGTGCACGTTTTGCCGCACGGGCAGTATGGGCTTCACCCGCAACCTGACACCGTCGGAGATCGTCAACCAGGTCTGCAGCGTCCGCGATTTTCTGCTTGCACAACCGGAGGACAGCTGGCCGTGGCCGCGCCAGGTCACCAACCTGGTATTCATGGGCATGGGCGAACCGTTGAACAATTTCAACCATCTGCTCACGTCCCTGGCGATTCTGACGGATCAGAAAGGGCTGGACCTGGCTAGCCGAAGAATTACCGTCTCAACCTGCGGGGTGGTATCGAAAATGCGTGAACTGGGCGAGAAAACCAACGTCAATCTGGCCATTTCCCTGCACGCGGTGGACAACGAGACGCGCAACCGGCTGATGCCGGTCAACCGGCGCTACCCGCTCGAACAGCTCCTCGAAGCCTGCCGGACCTACCCGATGCGCAAACGAAAGCGGATCATGTTCGAGTATCTC
>JAUVWB010000158.1 GCA_030604345.1 Desulfofustis sp.
CGCACGAGTCCTATGGATTTATCCGCTCCATCGATCAGCGGGAAATCTATTTCCATGAAAACGCCTTGAAGAATATCGGCATCGAAGAGTTGGCCGAGGGAGACAGTGTCCTTTACGGCGAGACATTTGGCGACAAAGGACCGCATGCATCGTGGGTGCGCCTGGCGAAATAAGAGCCGAAAAGAACAGCGGAAAATGACAACGGCCCCGGACTGGTTCCGGGGCCGTTGTCATTTCAAGGTTTCCATGAGATGACACTCAGTCCTGATAGCCGGCCAAGGCGAAGTCCTCGTTGGCGTAGAGGTGCGGGTCGGCGTCCGGGTAGGCGACTTCCTGGCCGCTCCATGGTTTTCTCAGGGTGTAGGTGGTGTCGTTGAACGCCACCACATTGTCTCGGTGCAACGGGATCTTGCCGCCGGCGGTGGCGATGTAGCGGGGGATGGCGTCGCCGGAGATGTTGCCGTACATGGACTCTACGATGTCGCGACCGACTTCCAGCGGCACCCGGAAGTGGGTGAATTGTGGGTTCCGGTAACTGCAGTTGAAGATGTAGTAGGGCCGAACGTAGGCCTCCTGAATCGTCTCGCAAAGTTTCCACATCTTGGCCCGGCTGTCGTTAATGCCTTTCAGCAGCACCGCCTGGTTGAGCACGGTGAAACAGCGCTTGGAGATGCGCCGGAAGGTATCGCGTGAGATCGGCGTGATCTCCTGGGCGGTGTTGATCTGGGTGACGACCCTGATCGGTTTGATGTCGTTGCTGGCTTCGATGATATCAAGCAACTCTTCATCAACCCGCATCGGTACGGTGACCGGCACCCGGGTGCCGAGCCGTTTCAGTTTCACGTGATCGATGGCGTCCAGTTCCTCGAGCAGCCCATTGAGCAGGGGGTTGGGCAGCACAAAGGCGTCGCCGCCGGTGATGAGCACGTCGCGAATCCTGGGATTGGCCCGGATGTAGTCGAGGGCCTCCCGGTAGGCCTCGCGGGAATAGATCTGATCCTTGCGCCCGATGTGGGCGATGCGCAGACAATGGGTGCCGTACATGGCGCACATGTTGGTGGCCTTGATGGTCACCACCCGCGGGTAGAACTGATCGATCAACCGGGCCGGCGAATGATCGGCGGCGACCGGCGGGATCTCGATACCGGCGTTATCGATCATTTCGCCGGTGGGCACCGATTGCAGCATGACCGGGTCGTTGACTGTCCCGGGCATGATCAGGCTGGTGTAGTAGGGCGTCAGGCGCATCCGGTACTGTTTCGTTACCCGGGCGATGGAGGCGACCGCCTTTTCGGGCAGGTCCACGAGGGCGGCCAGGGTCTCGATGGAGTCGACGGCATGGCGGATCTGGCCGGGAAACGAATTCCAGTCTTCGTCACTCATCTTCAGCGCCTGTTTGATCCGTTGCTGGTTGTCCAGAATCCTGTCCCACAGCTCGATGCCGCTTGGGGCGAGGATGTCCTTTTCAGCCAGATAGGCATCCACCCGCGCGTTGGCCTCGGCGGCGATGGGGCGGGCCTGGGTCAAGCGGCCGCCGACACTGACCATATGCTCGTCGACCCGTTGGTGTTTGGCGGCCAGTTCTTCCAGTGTGGCGCGCTCGATACCAAAGGCTTCCGGACGGCGCTGCTGTTCGTCGGCCTGGAGTAACAAGAACGTGAACAGATCGAGGATCGGCGCGGTTAAATTCACCTCCCTGGCCTGGTTCAGCAGTGCTGCAGCCTGGGCACGCTCTGTCTCTGCGGCCGGTTCCGCCGAGCCGGTACCAAACAGCGTATCGAACAGGGTAGCGGTGTAGCGGTCCCAGGTTTGGGGAGGTTGCTCGGTCATACTGGTTGTTTGTTCCATGTTACTCTGCCTCTGTGATGGTTTGCTGAATAAAGCCAACACCCTGACACAGGCCTTCGTCGACATCGTCGCGGTTGCGGGCGACGGAGACGACACGGGCCAGGAACGTGCCCGGCATGACAATGAAGTTGGTTCCCGGATGTTCGAGAATGACAAAATCCTTGAGTAATTCGCCGTTGGCCACCTTGCGGAACGTCTCCCGTTCATACGGGTTTTGTGGGATATAACCGGTGGTCAGTTTTTTTGTCTGGATCTTGTAATTATACGTCCCCCAATGGATGTTGCGGTGATTGTCCTTCATCTCCGCGGTGCTGCGGGGGAAACGCCCCTCGGTCACGGCATAGTACTCCAGTTCGGGCAGCATCGGCGCCCCTTCCGGCAGGGTCTGCTCCAGGGTATAGCAGAATTCCAGGGTTGTTCCCTGCTTACGGGCATTTATCTCGAGAAAAAAGACTTCCCCGTTGTTGTCGATCAGATAGTCGCAGCCGAAGATGCCGCGATACCCTTTCTCGCCGAGCATACGACCGACCCGTACCGTGTACTCATGCATTTTTTCCTGTTGTTGCCGGGTCGCCGTTGACGGAAATTTGGAGCCGATAAAACGGTTGCCGTCGACGATGACCTGATCGGCGATACCGGCGATGTAGACGTCTTGCTCATTGGCGACCACGGCAAGCACCGTCGGGTCGAGCTGGTGGGGTATGAAGCGTGAGATCAGGTAGACATCGTTGGTGGTGCCGAATTTTTTTTCTACCTGCTCCTGGTTGAAGGTGACTGCCGAGTTGATACCGGCCGCGGAATATGCGCCACTGACAAAAATGCCGTCGGTCCAGCGGTTGCGCAGTTCAGCGGTGGTGCGCAGCAGGCAGTCGCGATCTTCGCAGACCTTATGGTCAGCAAGCGGTACGATACCTTCGAGAGCCTTGTATTGCGTGATCTTATTGTTGAAATGACGGGCGATATATTTATCCGGACCGAGGATGGATACCCGATCGATCTGATCAAGCGTCATTTCCAGGACGCTCTCATAGAGGTTGATGTAGAGCTGGTTCTGATGCTCCAGGATGCGATCGATCAAGGTGCGTATCGCCGGATTGTTCGAGACCGCGCTCATGAAGCGGGCTGATTCGATACGCCAGCAGCGCCGCGGTTTTTTCCCCGGCTGAACGAACGCATGATCGGAGATGAATTCTTCCTCGCCGCGCGGATTGATGACAATGATGTTGGCGTAATTGTACTGGATGCAGATATCGGGAATGATGGCGATAAAGCGGATCGGGCGGTTGGTTATCCGATGCGCCAGCGCTTCCTGAACGAAATAGTTGAGGCTGTAGGTCTTGAGTTCCCCGACATAGAGAAAATAATAGTAATCAGGGTTGTAAGTGAAGTTGGTGAAGAGTATTTCATCGTCTTCGGGGACCATGAACGTATTCCTTGTGAGAGGTTGCGGTAACGATCAGTACCCGGGGAACCGGGCGACCCGGGGGGCAATGCGGCTTGGGTTGCTGGTGCGGCCGCTGCGGCAGACGGCGTACGGCGGTCAAGGCATCCGTGCGGCCAGAACGGTTGAAACTTCGTGCTGGGTTTTGCGGCAGCGGTGCAGTCCATTTCTTTCTGGAAGCGAGCGCCCCCAGACAATAAACAAAAGCCGACCCGGCTGATTTGTTCACGGTTTCGGCTCGATTCGTGGTTTCTGCATGAATTGTGACTTCAATACCCCCCATCGCTCACTTTGTCAAGCGATGGAGCCCGCTTTTATCGAGCCTCGGTGTCATCCACGGGCTAGAGGGACTCATTCCGGGAAATGGCTTGACTTGTCAGACAAATTTTGTGATTTATAATAAACGGTATCGGAGCAGCACGGGTGACGGGCCCCGCCAAGACGTGCCTGATCTCGCCGACTCCGCATACTCAGACCGACCCAACTTCCGTTCAAACTTTTGTTTCAAGTGGCGTTCCGCCATCCGGCGGGGCCGTGACGTGTCTCACTGGCATTCTTTTCAAGCCATTGAGATTACTAATAAAGAGAACAAGGAGGGATATCGTATGAAGAAAAAAGCAGGATTGCTCGCCGCCCTGACTCTGGGTTTTGCCATGGCCGTCAGCTCCGCGGCTGTTGCCGAGACCACCTTCGTGACCATCGGTACCGGCGGCGTTACCGGCGTCTACTATCCGGCCGGCGGAGCGATTGCTCAGCTGGTCAACAAAGGCAAAAGCGAGCACGGTATCCGAGCCTCGGTAGAGGCCACCGGCGGCTCGATTTACAATCTCAACGCGTTGGCTTCCGGTGAGTTGGATCTGGGTGTCGTTCAGTCGGATTGGCAGTACCATGCCTATAACGGCACCAGCAATTTCGCCGAAAAGGGCGCCAACAAGGACCTGCGCGCTGTTTTCTCTCTGCATCCCGAACCGTTCACCGTGGTTGCTCGGGCTGATTCGGGGATCAAAAATTTCGAGGACCTCAAAGGCAAGCGCGTCAATATCGGCAATCCCGGTTCCGGACAGCGGGGCACCATGGAAGTGGTGATGGAAAAATACGGCTGGACCAAGGACGACTTCAAACTGGCCGCTGAATTGAAGCCGGCCGAACAGTCCCAGGCCCTCTGCGACAACAAGGTGGACGCCATCATCTACACCGTCGGTCATCCGAACGGTTCCATTCAGGAAGCCACCACCGCCTGTGACGCCGTTTTGGTCAACGTAGATGGCCCGATCATCGAAAAACTGGTGGCCGAGAACGATTACTACCGTACCGCCGTGATTCCCGGTGGTATGTATCGGGGCAACGATCAGGATGCCAAGACCTTCGGTGTCGGTGCAACCATCGTCAGCTCCGCCAAGGTCCCGGAAGATGTCGTCTATCATGTGGTTAAAGCGGTATTCGAGAACTTCGACGATTTCAAACAGCTCCATCCGGCCTTCATGGTTCTGAAGAAAGAAGAGATGGTCAAGGATGGGCTCTCCGCGCCGTTGCATGACGGCGCCGCCACGTAGTACAAGGAAGCCGGCCTGATTCAGTAAGAAAACGGCATTTCCGTGTTGAACCAATGCGCGACCCCGTCTTCTCGGCGTCGCGCATTGTTGTCTTGTCAGGAAA
>JAUVWB010000410.1 GCA_030604345.1 Desulfofustis sp.
CAGACAACGGTCGCCAACGTCTCCAGTCCGATCGGGCCGCCCTGGAACTTGTCGATGATGGTCAGCATGATACGGCGGTCCATGTCGTCCAGGCCAAAGCGATCCACGTTGAGCATGTTCAGGGCCGCGTCCGCCACCTGGCGATCGATCACCCGGTGTTTGCCGACTTCGGCAAAGTCCCGTACCCGTCGCAGCAGACGATTGGCTATTCGCGGGGTCCCCCGGGAGAGGCGCCCCAGTTCCAACGCCCCTTCGTCATCGAGACGCACCCCGAGAATGGTGGCCGAGCGTTTGACAATGACCACCAGTTCCTCCGGGCTATAGAACTCGAGCCGCAGCATGACCCCGAAACGATCGCGCAGGGGCGGCGTCAACAATCCGGTCCTGGTGGTGGCACCGACCAGCGTGAAGCGGGGCAGATCCATCTTGATGGACCGCGCCCCGGGGCCCTGGCCGATAATCAGATCCAGCTGAAAGTCCTCCATGGCCGGGTAGAGAATCTCCTCGACCACGTGATTGAGCCGATGGATCTCATCGATAAACAGTACATCTCCTTCCTGCAGGCTGGTCAGAATGGCAGCCAGATCACCCTGACGCTCGATGACCGGGCCGGACGTCACCTTGATGCCGGAACCCATCTCGTTGGCGATAATGTATGACAAGGTCGTCTTACCGAGACCGGGAAAGCCGTGAAACAGCACGTGATCAAGCGGCTCGCCGCGCATCAGGGCCGCCTTGATGAACACCTCCAGCGAGGTCCGCACCTGCTCCTGGCCGATATAGTCGGCCAGCCGCTTGGGACGCAGGTCGTTGTCGTTGGTGTGGTCTCTTCCGATCGGCGCGGGATCGACCAGGCGATCGTCGCCAAACAACTCTTCCTCGAAATTCATGCCAGGCTCCTCAGGCATTCACGGAGCATCTGCTCCACCGACAGAGCGAAGAACGCCTCACTGCCGATCCGCTGTTTGACCGTGGTCAGTGCCTGCCGGCACACCGGATCACTATAACCGAGATTGGATAAAGCCGACAAGACGTCCAGCACCACCGAAGAGGTCCCCGGCACCTCGCCGACGGCGCCGGAAACGGCCGCCCCGTGGTTGCCGGCGGCCAGGTGGCCGACCTTTTCCTTGAGCTCCATGCAGATCCGCTCGGCCGTTTTCTTTCCCACCCCCGCTATTGCCGTCAGCCGCTTCACGTCTCCGCTGGCGATGCTCCGGCACAGATCGCCAATCGGCATACCGCCCAGAACGGCCAACCCCAACTTGGGGCCCACCCCGGAGACGGAGACGAGACTGAGAAACAACTCCTTTTCCTCCTCATGGAGAAAGCCGAACAAAACGATGGCATCGTCCCGCACCTGGGTGTGGACATGGAGAAAGACTTCCGCACCTTTGTCCGGCAGCCGCGACAGCCCATCGACGGTCAGATAAACCTCGTAGCCGACGCCGGACACATCGACCACCGTACGGTCACGTTTTTTCAGCAGCACTTTACCGGCAAGAGAGGCGATCATCGCTGGTCATCCTTCACAGGTGCATTTGATTGGCATGACAGATGGCCACCGCCAGTGCATCGGCGGCGTCGGTACTCGGCGCGGCGGGCAGCCCGAGCAGCATCCGCACCATATGCTGCACCTGAGCCTTGGCTGCCTGGCCGTATCCGGCAACACCTTGTTTGATTGCCTTCGGGCTGTAGTCGTAGACCGCCAGACCGTTTTGCATCGCCGCTAC
>JAUVWB010000199.1 GCA_030604345.1 Desulfofustis sp.
CGTCTCACATCCTGCTGCATGAATATAGTTATAGATATAGCCAGGTCGGTCGGAGTTGACGCGAATGCACTCATCCGCTACCTCGCGTGCCAATCCGATGGTAAAGGTATCGATGTCTCCTTTTGACGCAGCATAATCCACGTACTCCCCGGAGCTGCCGAGCCGCGCAGCGACTGAAGACACGTTAACGATCGCCCCGCCGCTGCCTCCATGTCTCCTCGACATACGCCGAACTGCCTCTCGGGCGCAGAGAAACGGTCCCACCACATTGGTGGCCAGGATCCGCTGCAATCGCTCCCCGGTTATGTCCTCGACACGGCTCTGTCGCTCCAGGATGGCTGCGTTGTTTACCAACGCGGTTACCCGGCCTAGCCGTTCATCAATCGTCGCGAACAGCCGCCGCACCTCGGATTCCTTTGCCACATCGGCCGCTACGGCAACGGCTTGTCCACCGCCGTTCCGAATGTCGGCAACAACACGTTCGGCAGCTTGACCGTTCCGCAGATAATTGACGCATACCGCATACCCGCGCTCAGCGGCCAACCCGGCAGTAGCGGCACCTATACCGCGGCTCGCTCCGGTTACCAGTAACACCTTGGTCATGACAACCTCTTCTCGTCACACGAACACGTCACAGCATGTTCCGACTGCCCAAAAAAATCCCTCTGTTAGGGGGTAAAACGGCCGAGCACCGTACCGCCGCCCCCGGGAGACGGCCGGTAGACGATCATCTCTCCGGAAGCGGGATAGACGCCGGTCGCCGCAGTGATATTGACCTGGTGGGTGACCAGAATAATCGGCCGGCCGGGCACTGTCTCCTGAAAAAACAGTTCGAGCTGTCTCGTTTGTTCAGGGCCACGCTGCGGTTCGGCAAAAAAGGAGTTGAGCGCCGGCAATTCCCGCACGGCACCGAAACCAAGCAAACGGGCGGTTTCCAGACATCGGCACCACTGGCTGGAATAGACCAGCGCCGTTTCGATCCCCTGTCGGCGCAGAAACGAACCGACCAATCGGGCTTGTTCTCGACCATCCTCCGATAGGTTTCGTTGGGTCCGGCAGTCATCGAGAACAAAGCCGGGCGGATCACCGAACCCGGGAGCGGTTGCGTGCCGCATGAAAAGAACCGCCGTACCGGTTCGCAACGCTTGCATTGCTTGCGTCTCCGGCACCTCCGTTAGCGCCGGGCAGGCAAAAAGGAGGTGAGCAAAAACGACAAGGAATGAGACCAGCAGACCCTTTTTCATCAAAGCTCTCTTAGCGGCCAGAGTATGCGTGACAGTGACCGACTCGTTTGACGCCTTCGATTCGCCGCCGTCGAGCGATGTTCTTCATGGATTTCTTTCTCATGCGGTTCGTCCGACGGGGCACACCAGTTCACAACACCGGCAATAGATGACACGCCGGCTCGACGCCGCATCGTCGCTCCTGCCGGCAGCCTCGTCCTTTTTCATACGCCTCATGCAGTCGTTTCTGCTATACGCTCCATCTCCGGCGGGCAGGGCCGATAAGTGCCTCCTTTCGGCGGTATTGAATGAACGACCGCCCAGCGCCCGCTCCGGACAGGCCGTCCTGCAAGGAGCCGAACAGGCGCGACAGGGATTGAAATCCGACGGTCCGGTAGGACTGAGATGGACACCCAGATACAGCCCTCGCAACCGCACCCGGGGACCATATTCCGGCGTCACCAGTAGATTGTTTCTGCCGATGCAGCCAAGCCCAGCCAGCACCGCTGCATCTTTGAGATAGACCCCGCCCCGTTCCGCATAGTAATGAAACTGCCGCGTCACCCACCCGAAACGGCACTCAATCTCTTTTCGCACCTGTTCCAGGGTTTCAATCAAAAGCCGGTTCCCCGCGGTCCCTCGGCCATCCCACCAATCCAACTCAGGACGGTCGGCAGGATGTTCCAGTCCGATCACCAGCACTGAACCTTCCGGCTCGCGTTCCGGTGGGTGATTGTCCCTCGCCACAACGCTGCCGTCCACCGTCGGGTCGATGCCCGTATGCGGTGCCAGCAACGGGGCCGCCATCTGCGACGGCGAACCCGCCACCTGGTTCATTGCAGCAATGCCGGCGAGCGATGCTCCCCTGGATTTAGCCAGTTCAACAAGTTTTCTTTCCCGTGTGGCCATGTCATCTTGGCGAAGGGCTCCCGCGCCATTCCGTCGTTTCTCGTTATTTCCCGACACCACGGTGGATACCGGCGATTTTTTTCCACGAAAATTGGACCAGGCTCCCTTGCTCAAGCGCCTTGCCACCCGCTGTCGCACCGATGGGCCCACGGGTTTCTCCTCGACAGACCCCGATCGCCGGGTCAACCTGATGGACAAGGACGCTGTGCATACCGCGGTCTACCCCGGCCACGATCACCTCGTCTCCCGGCCGTGGCACTTCCGGTCGGTCGCCGATCTTCCCGGCCGCGGCAAAAGCACTTTGGTTGGTGGTCAACAAAACCCCATCAAGATCCCAATAGGCAGGCATAGATATCTCCATACGTTCAACCTTGTTTCATCAATCGCCGCAGCAACTCCTCTTCCAGGCAGCGATCTCTTCACGCATACGGTAGACATCTTTGCCGGTTTTGACCGCTTTTTTCCCATCCACCATGATAATTGAGTCTAATAAAAGCATGCTTATGTTCTGGGTATGAACATCATTTCCATCTGCCTCTCCACCCATCGCCTGGAAACCCTTCCGTTCTCCGCCCGGTTCATGCACGTTCACGACGTCATTGCGCTGGAGGAGCCAGCCCATCCCGAATTCCCACACGTCTTGGACGGGACCACAGCGATCGATGAGCACCTGCCCGAGCTCGATATCGAGTACCCCATGTTTATCCGTCGGCAGTACCGGATGCTTCGATCGCTTTATCGAAGCGGTAAAGAAGTTCTGCAAGTCGAACCCTATCTCGACCAGCTCCTTGTCCTGCAATGGTTTTTAGCCGACGGCAACACACCGCAAGACCTTGTCCCGGACACCGAACAGCATGCCATCTACCTGGCCGAACGGACGGCCACCGGTCGTCTGATCAATTATTACAGGGCCACCAGAACAGCCGATTTCGAACATATTCTGCAAACCATGAATGACTTCGCCAAGGCCGATGCAGCCCGCTTCATCCTGCGCGACACCATGCGCGCCAAGGCCCTCGTGAAACTGCTGCAGCCGGGGAAGAAGATGTATGTGGAGGCAGGTTCGATCCACCTGCATCTGGTCCGGCATCTCTCCCGAATCTTGCCCTCGTCGTGGCAACTCAGGATCTACTCCATCGATCGCCAGATTCTGGAGAGACTCGGTCATCACAACGGTATGCTTTTCAGTCCCGGCGATCAACTGACCATCGCCTACCTGCGCGCCGAGCGGGTGGCCAAAGAACGGTGGCAGCTCTTCTGCGCCCGGGCCTTCATCTATGCCAAACTGATCGGCAAAGAGGAAGAACTGCAGTCCGATTCTCGTTATCCGCACACGCAAAACGAATTCGATACGATTCGTCTGGTAAACAACCTCTCCCTCCAGCAATGCTATGATTTCTTCAGGGATACTCGCTTACTTGCCGCAGACGAAGCGGCCCGTTTGATTCTGGATCGCACGCCTGATCACCGTCCATCACTGCGCCTCCAGGCAGACCGTTGCTCCTGAGAAGCGCGACCACCGCCGGACCGAACCACGCTTGAAAAATCCCCGCAAATATGAGAAATTCAGCGGATGATTACTCCAAGGAGCCAGAATATGGACGCCGACCGGCTACCAGGCTCCGCCGCCGTGCTCTTTCTTTACACCGGCTGCGTGCTGACGGTGCTCGGTTTCGTCAATCTTTTCCCCCTCTACCAGCGCATCAACGAAACACTCGGCGGTACCTTTATTGCCCTCGCCCCGTTTCTGTTGCCCGTCCTTCTGCTGGCGGTTCTGTGGCGTGGCCTCTCCGGAAAGATGTCGCTGGCCGCAGCCAACTGGCCTTTGCTCGTCGCCGGCCTGGCGCTCTGCCTCCTGGCGCTATCGGTCCCCGATCCGAATTTCAGCGTCAAACGCATCCATCTCTTCCAGTACCTGCTCTTATCCCTGCTAGTCCGCTACACCATGTCCCGCCGGCTGCAGGAAAGCGCTCTGCTGGTCTCTTCCATCCTGTTCGGCTCACTGCTCGGGATCCACGACGAGTTTCTGCAGGGATTGCACCCACAGAGAACCTATGGCCTGCGGGA
Source organism: Desulfofustis sp. (assembly GCA_030604345.1). Next base: position 4,200 of record JAUVWB010000199.1, read on the forward strand.
CATGCTGGTCAACAGCTTATCGGTCGCCGGCGGCAGCTTGCTCTGGCATGGACTAGGCCTCTTCGCC
>JAUVWB010000278.1 GCA_030604345.1 Desulfofustis sp.
AAGTGCTGAGCCTGGCCCTGAAGAGGTGATGCGGGAAGAAAACCTGGAGAATCACATTTTCAACCAGAGTGGAGCGGAAGAGCTACCGGTGCCGGAAGTGGCCGCCGAGATCCAGGAGCGGCTGGACCAGGACAATCAGCTGCAAGCCGCCTACAACATTCTCAAAAGCTTGGTCCTTTTTGCTTCGTTCGAGGAGGAACCGGGCAACCGGTAAGCAGGTGACCATGTACAATGCCCTGGCCCTTATCGCCGAACAGCGGATCAGTCAAGCCATCGAAGACGGCACGCTGCGGACCGCCGGCTGGCGTGGCCGGCCACTGCCCATGGATACGGACCCGTTCGTTCCCGAGGACCTGAAAATGGCCTACAAGGTCCTGAAAAACAGCGGCTACCTACCGCCGGAAGTGGAAATGCGCAAGGAGGTCCAACGCCTTGAAGACCTCATCTCGAAGACCGAGGACGCTCACCAGCGGCTCAAGCAGATGAAGAAACTCAACGTGCTGCTGATGAAGATCGATCAGTGCCGCGCCCGGCCGACCCGCCTCGATCACCACCCCGATTACTACCGAAAGATCGTCGAACGGTTGTAACCCCCGGATGCACGGCCAATCAGCCGGAACAGCTCAAAACCCCAGCTGTTTGAGGAACTGGCCGTCTCGGGTCCAGTGTTTTCTGATCTTCACCCAGAGGTGCAGCGAGACCCGACTGGCGAGCAACTCTTCGATGTCCTGGCGGGCCGCCATGCCGATCTGTTTCAGTTTCGCCCCGCCCTTGCCGATGACAATCGGTTTCTGGGATGCGCGCTCGAGAAAGATGGTGGCATGGATCGTCACCCGGCCGCGCCCCTCATCCTCCTCGAAGGAGTCGATCAATACCGCCGAGGAATAAGGGATCTCCTGACCGGTCAACAGGAACACCTTCTCCCGGATGATTTCCGCGGCGAGGAACCGCTCGCTGGCATCGGTCAGGCTATCCTCGGGAAAATAGCGACACCCGAGCGGCAGTACCGTCAGCAGTTCATCGATCAGCCGCTGGGTGCCGTCGCCGGTCCGTGCCGACAGGGGGATGATGGCATGAAACGGGTGGATATGAGAAAAAGCTTCGATAATCGGCAGCACCCGCCGATGGTCGAGCAGGTCGATCTTGTTGAGCAGCACCATGGTCGGCCCGTCGATTTCGGCAAAATAGCCGCCGTATTCGCGGTTGAGCCGCTCGGTGGTCGCCACGGTCGGCAGCGCGGCCGCATCGACCATGAACAGGACCGCATCCATGCCTTTCAGGCTCTCCCGGGCAATCCGGTCCATCTCGCGATTCAACAGTCCGGTACTGGCATGGAGGCCCGGGGTGTCAACCAGGACGATTTGGTAGTCGGCCCCGTTGACCACGCCGAGAATCCGATTCCTGGTGGTCTGCGGTTTCGGGGTAACGATGGAAATCTTCTGCCCGAGCAGCGTGTTGAGCAAGGTCGATTTCCCGGCGTTCGGCGGCCCGACCAAGGCGACCATGCCCGAACGTACCGTATCTGTGGAGAAAGAATCCATGGTGGCGGATCGAAGGCTGATTTTTATTGAAGCACTGAGATTATACCGTGGAGAAATGAAAAAAATACACTATATTTCTCTGTTTGAATCAAAAAACTGGTCCTGCTGCCGGCCGGGACGCTCTTCCGGATGCACAGGGACCGCGGGCGGATATACCGCCCTCGCCAGACCACAGCAAGGCATCAATGTCTTTTTCACTCATCAGTTCCGGCAAACTCATCGAATACCTGGACAACGGCAGGTTCATCTGCGGCTATGTGACGGACAGCCAACCGAAACGGGTTCGCCTCCTCAATCAGAACGGCCGCGAGGTAAACCTGCCGGTATCCCGCATCGTCCACTGTTCGCAGGCCTCGGCGCCCGGCTCAGCCGATCGCGAATCGCTGATCAGACTGCTGCAGGACACCACCGAAAAACGACATACGTTGATGCAGGATATCGATCTGCAGATACTCTGGGAGTTGGCCTGCGAGGAATCGACCGACACCTTCGACCCGCACTTCCTGACGGAACTGATGTTCGGCCAGGTGGCCGACGACGACCGGGTATCGTCCTTTCTGCGATCGGTATTCAAAGATAAGCTCTTCTTCAAATATCGTGAGGGCAAGATCCAGGTACACAGTCCGGAAAAGGTTGAACAGCTGCGCTTGCAGCTGGAACGGGAAGCGAGAAAACAAGAAGTCGTTACCCAGGGCAGCCGGCTGCTCAAGCGTATCGATCAGCAAGAAGGCGGCGCGGAACCGTTTTCCGATACCGAAGACGAAGTCCTGACGATACTGCAGGAATACTATCTGCATGGGTCCGAGGCGGATCGGGCGGAGGTGGCCCGCGAAATCCTCAAGGAAGCGGGCTTCACCAAACCGCACGATCCCTACCATCTGCTGATCAAGGCCGGCATCTGGCCCCGTAACGTCAACCTGCCGTTGCTCAAACACAATCTGCCCGTCTCTTTTTCCACCGAAGCCAGGCAGCAGGCCGAGGCGATTCTGCAATACGGCAGCGATTCGCTGTTCAACGACCCGGCCCGCGTCGATCTGACCCGGCTCAACACCATGACCATCGACGGGGCCACCACCCTCGATTTCGACGATGCCTTGAGCATCGAAGAACAAAACGGCAACTACCTGGTCGGTGTCCATATATCGGACGTGGCCCACTACGTGCGCCCCGGCGACCCGCTCTTTCATGAGGCGTTACAGCGCGGGACCTCACTCTATTTTCCGGAAGGTCAGATCCCGATGCTGCCACGCCATCTGTCGCAGGGCGTCTGCAGCCTGATTCAGGGGGAAACGCGCGCCACCTTGTCGCATCTGATCCTGCTCTCGCCGGAGGCGGAAGTCCTCAAGACCCAGATCGTCCCGTCCATCATCCGGGTAGCCCGGCGTCTCACCTACGAGGACGCCGATACGATGATCGATAGCGATCCGGATCTGCGGCTGTTCAACATGCTGCGCAAGAAATTGCAGCAGCGGCGGATCGACGCCGGCGCCCTGCTGCTGCCCTTCCCCGATGTCAACATCTACGTGGATCCGCAGGGCAAGGTGCACGTATCCCTGGGCAAGACCGACACCCCGGCACGGACCATCATCTCGGAAATGATGATCCTGGCCAATACCGAAGCCGCCCGCTTCGTCTCCGATCGGATGGCCCCCGGCCTGTTCCGCTCCCAGGGACGCATCACCAAACGCTTTGTCCAGGGGGACGACGACGACCTGTTTCTCAACACCCTGTAGCGCAAACACCTGCCCCGCAG
>JAUVWB010000049.1 GCA_030604345.1 Desulfofustis sp.
AACCAAGCCAAGGTCTGTCTGCCGGTGAAGCGGTGGAGGTATATCGTTATCAATGAATCGACACACCATTTACGTTACCAATCAGCCGCTTGCGGAAGCCCGCCAAGCCTGGCAAGAGGCCTTGGAAAAAATCGGTTTTTTCCGGCGCCGTCCCCAGGAGACCATCAGAGTTGAACAGGCTCTGGGACGGCTCACCGCCGCGCCGGTCTTCGCCCTCCACTCCTCACCGTCCTACCCGGCCGCGGCCATGGACGGCATCGCCCTCTTCTTCGGGGATCTGTCAACGGCCAGCGAAAGCAACCCGGTTATCCTGGGTCCGGACCGTTTCCTTCGGGTCAATACCGGCAACGCCATTGCCGACCGCTTCAACGCCGTGGTGATGAACGAGGACATCCACTGGCTGGAGGACGGCCGGGTCGAACTTACCAGCCCGGCTCCCCCCTGGCAGCATGTCCGGACCGTTGGCGAAGACATCGTCGCCACTGAATTGATCATTCCCGAAGGGCAAGCAATCCGCCCCATCGACATCGGCGCCATGCTCGCTGCCGGCGTCGTCGAAGTGGCGGTCCGCCGCCCGCCTCGGGTGGTCATCATCCCCACCGGATCCGAGCTGATCGACCCGGGCCAACCGGCGCAACCGGGCCAGATTATCGAGTTCAATTCGCGGGTTCTCAGCGGTTATCTCACTGAATGGGGCGCCCATGCCGAGGTTCATCCGCCGGTACCCGACGACCCTGAATTACTGCTCAAAGCCCTCCGGGCGGCAGTCGAGCGGGCCGACGTGGTGGTCACCAACGCCGGGGCCTCGGCCGGCAGCAAGGATTTTTCCAACCACGTGATCGGCTCACTGGGCTCTGTCATCGTGCACGGCGTCGCCATCAAACCGGGCAAGCCGGTCATCCTGGCCACCGCCGGCCAAACGCCGGTCATCGGCCTGCCCGGGTACCCCATCTCGGCACTGCTGACCCTGCGGCTCTTCGTGCGTGATATGATCTACGGTTTTCTCGGGAGTCAAACGCCGGCACCTCGGCTCACCAAGGCCATCATGTCGCGGCCGATGCCCTCACCGATGGGGGTGGACGAATTTGTCCGCGTCACCCTCGGACGGGTCGGCGACAACCTCATTGCCACACCATCCGGCAAGGGAGCCGGCTCCGTCATGTCCATGGTCAGGGCCGACGGGCTGATCACCATCGGTGCCGGCAGCGAAGGTATCGGCGCCGGCGAGCGGGTCCAGGTGGAATTGCTGCGTCGCAGGAGTGAAGTGGACGCCACCCTGGTCATGATCGGCAGCCACGACAATATCCTCGATCTGCTGGCCAACCATCTGCACCGCCTCCACCCGCCGATCCGCCTTTCTTCGGCCCATGTTGGTTCGATGGGCGGGATCATGGCCATCAAGCGGGGAGAGGCCCATCTGGCCGGTTCACACTTGCTGGATGAACAGACCGGAGAATACAATATCAGTTTTATCAAACGATTTCTGCCCAACCTCCCGCTGCGGTTGTTCAACCTCTGTTATCGCCAGCAAGGCCTGCTGGTGGCCAAAGGCAATCCGAAGCAGATCGGCAGCCTGGCCGATATCGCCGAGCGGGGCCTACGCTTCATCAACCGGCAGAAAGGCGCCGGGACCCGCCTGTTGACCGATTCCATGCTGCGCGCCACCGGCCTTGACGTCGAGCGGTTAAACGGCTATAATCATGAAGAATATACCCACATGAACATAGCCGCGGCGGTGGCCAGCGGCAGCGCCGATGCCGGCATGGGCATCAGGGCCGCAGCGGTGGCGCTCGACGTGGACTTCGTGCCGTTGGTGGAGGAACGCTATGACCTCATCGTACCTGAGTCGTTTGTGCACGACCCGCGTGTCTGCGCAGCACTCGAACTGATCACCGCGGATGCGGAGTTTCGCAATAAGATTATCGGCCTTGGAGGCTATAGCCTCCGGGATGCCGGAACTATCATGTACCAGCAATAAACAACCGGCCCCAGCGCGACCCCTTCACCGGCCCTGCCGGTGAGTGCGACGGCCAGAACAACAAGGAGATGCGACCATGACTGACAGAATCTACCGGGTCAACATGACCACCCTGACCACCAGTGTCGAACCGGTCCCCCAACAGTGGGCCGGGCTCGGCGGACGCGGGTTGACCTCGACCATCGTTGCCGCCGAGGTGGATCCCACCTGCCACCCGCTGGGACCGAACAACAAACTGGTTTTCGCACCCGGCCTGTTGTCCGGCACCGTTGCCGCCAATTCCGGGCGTCTCTCCGCCGGCGCCAAGAGCCCGCTGACCGGGACCATCAAGGAGGCCAACGCCGGTGGCACCGCCGCCCAACTGTTCGCCCGCTGCGGGTGCAAGGCCCTGATCATCGAGGGGCTCCCCAAAGACGACAGCTGGTATAGCCTTGCCGTCACCCCGGAAGGAGTAACCATCAGTGAGGAAAAGGAACTGGTGGGTCAGGGCAACTATACCGTTGCCAAGACCCTGAGCAAACGCTTCGACGGCAAGCGCGGAGTCATCACCATCGGCCCGGCCGGAGAAATGAAACTGCGCGCAGCCAACATCTCGGTCATGGATCCCGACGGTAATCTTCGATCCAACGGCCGCGGTGGACTGGGCGCGGTGATGGGCGCCAAGCGGGTAAAATTCATCTCCATCGACCCGCAGGGCGGCAAGGTGGAAATTGCCGAACCGGAGGCATTCAAGCAGGCCAATCGGACCTTTGCCAAGGCGCTGGTGAACAACCCCATCAGCCAGACCCTCGCCACCTACGGCACCAACGTGCTGGTCAATGTCATCAACGAGGCCGGGGCCCTGCCCACCCGGAACTTCACCTCCGGTCAATTTGCCGGACACAACGCCATTTCCGGCGAGACCATGCACGACCTCATCGAACAGCGCGGCGGTGTGGTCAAGCATAACTGCCACGCCGGCTGTGTCATTCAATGCTCACAGATCTATAACGATATCAACAAAAACTACAAGACCTCCGGGTTTGAGTACGAATCGATCTGGGCCATGGGCGCCGACTGCTGCGTCGAAAATCTCGATGATATCGCCGAGGCCGACCATCTGATGGACGACATCGGCATCGACACCATCGAGACCTCGGTGGCCATGGGCGTGGCCATGGAGGCCGGTGTTCTCTCGTTCGGCGACGGCCCCGGAGTCTGCCGCATTCTGCGGGAAGAGGTAGCCAAGGGAACACCGCTGGGGCGGATCATCGGCAACGGTGCCGGTTCGGTGGGCAGCGCCTTTGGCGTCACCCGGGTGCCGGTGGTCAAGAACCAGGCCATACCGGCCTATGACCCCCGTACCGTCAAGGGCATGGCCATCACCTATGCGACCACGCCCATGGGAGCCGATCATACCGCCGGTTACGCCGTCGCCACCAATATTCTCAACGTAGGCGGTTCCGTCGATCCGCTGTCCAAGGAAGGCCAGGTGGAGTTGTCCCGCAATCTGCAGATCGCCACGGCAGCCATCGACTCCACCGGCATGTGCCTGTTCATCGCCTTCGCGGCGCTGGACGACCCCAACTGCCTACCGGCACTGATCGACATGATCAACGCGCGATTCGGCATCGCCTTGACTGGTGATGACGTAACCAATCTCGGTAAATCCATCCTGAAAACGGAACGGGCCTTCAACCAGGCTGCCGGTTTCAACAATGCCGACGATCGGTTGCCCGAGTTTTTCTATACCGAACCGCTGCCGCCGCACAACCTGGTGGTCGACTTCAGCGGTGAGGAGATCGATTCATTCTGGAATTTTTGATGAGATTGACCGTTAAACTGTTCGCCACTTTTCGCGTCAACCGGTTCAGCAGCGCCGAGCAGGACTACCCGGAAGGGACGCCGGTCGGAGCCATTATCGATGCGATCGGCATCGACCGGCAGGAAGTGGGCATCACCATGCTCAACTCACGTCACTGCCGCATGGATACCGTCCCGCAACAAGGTGACGTGCTGGCCATCTTCCCGGTTATCGGCGGCGGTTAGTCATTAGCGCCAGTGCGGGCCGGCGGTTCACATCACCGGCCCGCTTCTTTCACCCCCACCGCAACGCATGGAACAAAAAGTCATCAAGGCCCGCGTTTCCGGAATCGTCCAAGGCGTTTGCTTCCGCGAATACACGCGGCGCACAGCCACCAAACTGGGCCTGCGCGGCTGGGTAAAAAACTGCAGCGACGGGACCGTCGAAACGGTCTTTGGCGGAACGCCCGACCAGGTTCAGGAGATGATCGCTTGGCTGCACCGGGGCTCGCCCCATTCCCTGGTGGAGCAGGTCCACATACAACGCGTGGAGACCGAGCTTGATCCCCTGCCCTTTCGCATTGTTTTCTGAGCACCGGCCATGCTGCGTGTCGATCAGCTGAACGCCTGGCTGCCTGACCCGTCAGCCCCAGACGACCGTGCCCGTGATACCCGCCTGCTCCGTGATGTGTCTTTACAGATCGATGATGGAGAAACCGTGGCGCTGGTCGGCGAATCGGGCTCCGGGAAAACCGTCACCGCCCTGGCGATCCTGCGACTGCTGGAAAATACCAGCCCGATCCGAATCGAGGGTGGTGTCTCGTTTGCCGGCCAGCCGTTGCTTTCTCTGCCCATGGAGGCCATGCGAACCATTCGCGGCAACCGCATCGCCATGATCTTTCAGGAGCCGATGACCTCGCTCAATCCGGTCTTCCCCATCGGCAATCAGCTGCTCGAACCGCTGTTGCTGCACCGGCACATGACCAAGGCGGCGGCGCGGCAGGAAGCCATTGCTCTTTTGGAGCGGACCGGCATCGAAGAAGCGGAAGCGCGACTCGACGTGTATCCTCACCAATTATCCGGCGGCCAGCGGCAGCGGGTCATGATTGCCATGGCATTAGCCTGTCGGCCGGCCCTGCTGATCGCCGACGAACCGACCACGGCCCTCGACGTTTCGATCCAGGCCCAGATCCTGGCGTTGATCAGGGAACTGCAGCAGGAACTGGGCATGGCGATGCTGCTGATCACCCACGATCTGGCCATGGTGCGCAGCATCGCCCAGCGGATCGCCATCATGAAAGATGGGGCTATCGTTGAGACCGGCTCGCCGCAGCAGATCTTCGCCCATGCTGCGCACCCATACACCCGCCGCCTCATCGCCGCCATCCCCGCGGCCAAACCACTCTTGAAGGCCGATGCACCGATCCTCCTCGAGACCCGTGGGCTGAGCTGCACCTTTCGTCTCCCCGGCAACCGGGGTACGCTGTTTCGGCGCCGCTTTCGCACCGTCAAGGCGGTGGATCAGGTCGACCTGTCCATCAAAGCGGGGACAACCTGCGGGGTTATCGGCGAGTCAGGTTCGGGCAAGACCACTCTGGCCCTGGCACTGCTCAGACTCACCCCCAGCAGCGGCAGTATCCTTTTCAACGGAAAACAGCTGCAGGAGTTGTCGCTGCGACAGATGCGCCCGTTTCGCAGCGACCTGCAGATTGTCTTTCAGGACCCCTTTTCCTCCCTCTCCCCGCGTCTCAGCATCGGCCAAATCGTGGCCGAGGGGCTGCGTGTCCACCAACGGGGGCTAAGCCGCGACGAGCGGTTGCGGTTGGTCGAGCAAGCCCTGTATGATGTCGGCCTGCCGGCCGACATCATTCACCGCTACCCCCATGAATTCTCCGGCGGTCAGCGGCAGCGGGTGGCGATCTCCCGAGCCTTGGTGCTGCGGCCGAAACTGCTGGTGCTAGATGAGCCGACCTCCGCCCTGGATATGACCATCCAACGCCAGATCCTCGAACTGCTGAAGGACCTGCAGCAGAAATATGCCCTTACCTACCTGTTCATCTCGCACGACCTGAAGACCACCAGGGCCCTGGCCGACCATATCGTCGTCATGCGCAACGGGCGGGTGGTGGAGCAGGGCCCGGCCCAGGAGATCTTTGAACGGCCGCAACAAGAATACACGCGCGGCCTGCTGAGCGCCGCTCACTACGTCGCATCTCCCGCCTAACCAGTCGTTTGGAACGTGGACCTTCCTACGATCAGCCTGCGAGTCGGGGAATGGCGGCCAACCCGACAAATATGAAAGAGTAGAACGACAGCAGGAACAGGTGGGCAAAGAGCAGATAAAAGAGGCGGTTATCAAAGAGATTTCGCGAACAGCCGAGGAGGATGCCGATAATTGGCAAGATCGGAAAGAGATAACGCCCCTGGGCCTGAAAATCGATGGTCCAGGAACGATACAACGAGACCCCCAGCAACCCAGCGGCAAGGAGCACGGCAACCACCGTTAAGACCCTGATCTCGCCGCTCCCGCGCACCAAGAGCAGACCGACGAAACAGGCAAAAAAAGCGGCGAGACACCATTGAAACAAACGGTAGTATTCCTGCGGCGCACTGATGGTGAAATAGCCGTACATGCCGGTCCCGGTCTGCAGGGTGTGTTCGAACCAGCGGTGGTGGACGATCATCTCCTTGAGCGAGGTGCCTCGTTCCTGCAGATACAACCCGACATGCTTGCGGTGCAGTTCAGTGCTCGGTTTGTACCACGGATGGGCATGTGTCTCCTGCATGGCCGTCAGCTTCTGCTGGCGATCGAAGCCATTGACATAATAATCCGCGCCGATCCGCAGTCCCGCGCCGATCACCCCCAGACAGACGATCAACGCAACCCTGGCGAAAGACCGCCGCCGCTGATCAGGCTCGGCCTTGACCATTCTCCACAACACGATCAACCCGAGAAAGCCGATGAAGGGGTAATAATTGATTTTCAACAACAACAGGACGGCCAGCAGGAAAGGCACCAGCACGGCCAGCCGGGGCAGTTTCTCGCCGTTGCCGCCAAAGACGAACCGGTTAAAGGTACTGTTGCGTCGAACCACCTCGCAGCCGGCGATAAAGCAGACCACCAGGCCAAACGCATCGGACACGCAATAGCTGAACAGATACCAGATTCCCGGCGAGAGCAGAAACGGCAGAGCGATGAGGCGGGCGGTCAGCGAGTGCACCGCATAGGCGACCACGATCCCGAACAGGACCAGGTTGAAAAGACGGAGCGACAGCAGGTCGGGAAGCTGGAAGGCCCTGGCCAGTTGCGCCAGTTTGCCGGCGAACAGGTAGTAGATCTCCCCGTTGTTCAGCCGTGAAACGCCGTAGACGCTGTAGGTTGGCGCGATGACAGGGTCGTCGATGGCCGGGGGCAGCCAGTGTTCACGATAATAATCGGCTGCCTGCAGGTGCACATATTCGTCAGGATGGGCGTTTTGCTTACTGATGCCGGCCATAACGACCACCAGGACAAAGACCATTGCCAACAGGACGGGAACAAAGGCGAAACGCTCGCGCAACGGGGCCAGCGTCTTGAGAACCAGCACCACGGTCAGAACGATCAGCAGGTAGCGAAAACCTTCCGTGGTCCACGCGACGGGTGCGGCAGCAAACGTCGTCTCGATGAGAAAATGGGGATCTATCCCTTTGGACTGGAGCCGGAGCTGACCACCCTCAACGCGCATGGACTCGACGTCGTGCAACGGCTGAGCCAAACTCAAATCCACGGAGACGGGAGCGAACCCCGGTTGAGAGATGGTGATGCTTCTGATCGTGGCTGCACCGGCGTATTCGATCGGATCGAGCCGAAGCCGGTCAACCCGGCCGAGATCAGTCAGGAAGAAACGATACGAATGGTGGTTCGGGGTAACCGTGACCGAGGTCCGCTTCTTCTCGGAAAACGGTTCTCCGGCAGCGGCCCAGTAGAGCTTGAAACGGCTTTTTTGCTCAACCACCAGGTCGAGTTCCACATGGGCGCGCTGAAAGAAGAACCAGTAGTAGTAAAAACAGGCCAGCAAGCAGACCAGGGCCCCGAATGCCGACAGAATTCGTTGCCGCTCGCCCGCTGCCATCTGCTCAACGACCCCGCCGAACCAGTTGATACACCCGGTGTAGTCGCGTTTCGTACCGGATTATGAGGGGAAACAGCCAGCGGCCGCAGCCGTGCAGCACGAGCAAGACCAGGGCCGGTTTGAGCCCCGGACCGTTGCGCAAATTCCCAAGCGCAATGACGCGATCGAGCAGCGTGAGCCGAAACACTCGTTGGAAACAATGGCCGGCGAGATCTCCCTGACCGGTGAGCAGAGTCTGTTTCTTCATGTGCGCAATACCCTCCTGGCGTGACGAAGAAAACAGCGAAGCCGCAACAAAGGGTTGAACATCAGCTGGAAACGGCTGGACTCCCACAGCTGTTTTTCCGTCCCTACTTTTTTCGGCAGCGGTCGATGGCCGCCGTGGAAATCATCCAGGTGGGAACGATGGCGAATGGTCAAGATCTCCCGGGTCTTCGGAAATGCCAGTTTTGCCGTCAACAGGTAGTGCAGCCAGGGCCGATAATCATCAATCCCGTAGCCAAGCAAAGCCGATGCCGCCGCAAATCGTGGCGCCGCATCGAAGATCCCCTGCTGCAGCGGTGAGTAATAGGCATCCTGCTGCTGCTCGGCCTGCCCCACTGCATCGCCGCTCTCCCGAAAGCGCAGGCGATACCCGTCGCCGTCCAATTCATACCCTTCCAGAGTGGGGTGGGGTGCTCGACAGGCCTCTTCGAACAGGTCGCGGGCATAAAGCAGCGTGCTGGCCCCGAGGTCAAAGCGATGGC
>JAUVWB010000301.1 GCA_030604345.1 Desulfofustis sp.
AATACGGCGGATGCACGTCGAAGCCGGCCACCCGGATCGGCGGAGCCTCCAGGTAGTAAAAGGCCTCTTCCAACAGCCGGCAGACGATCTCGGCGCCCGGTCCGACGCTGCGCGGCGCCTCGTGCACCACCACAGCCCGGCCGGTCTTGCGCAGCGAGGCAGCCAGCAGCTCCGGATCAAGCGGGGCAAGGGTGAGCAGGTCGATCACCTCGGTCTCAATACCGTCGAGGCCTTTCAGTTGCTCCGCCGCCTCCAGAGCCGGTCTGACCATTGCCCCGTAAGCGATCATGGTCAGGTCGTCACCTTCACGGACGAGCTGCGGCCGACCCAGCGGCATGGTCTCCTCAGCCTCAGGGACCTCTTCCCGGAAGGCGCGGTAGAGGGCCTTGGGTTCATAGAAGATCACCGGGTCCGGATCGCGGATGGCGCTCACCAACAAGGCCCGAGCGTTGCGCGGGCCGGACGGGATGACCACCTTGAGTCCCGGGGTGTGGGCCCAATAGGCCTCCCGACTCTCCGAGTGGTGCTCCAGGGCCCGCACCCCGCCCCCGTAAGGGGCGCGCATCACCAGCGGCACCGAGAGCCGCCCCTGGGTACGCCAACGCATACGGGCGGCATGATTTTCGAGCTGGTGGAAGGCCTGGTAGGAAAACCCGGAGAATTGGATCTCGCAGACCGGTCGCAGACCGTAGATGGCCATCCCGATGGACATGCCGACGATGGCCGACTCGGCCAACGGCGTATCCATGACCCGCTCCGGACCGAAGGTGTCGATCAGGCCGTCGGTGACCCGGAAGACCCCGCCGTCCGGCCCCACATCCTCACCGAGCAGCACCACCCGGTCGTCAGCCGCCATCTCCTGCCGCAATGCCAGGTTAAGGGCCTGAACCATGGTCATCTTAGCCATGGCGCACCTCCTGGTCTGCCGTCGCCAGCATGGTCCGCAGCTCCTCCTTCTGGGCCCTGAGGTTCGGCGGTAGCTCCGCGTAGAGGTGTTCAAAGAGCACCAGCGGCTCGCCCAACTCGGCCATCTGCTGTTCGGCCCGTTCCACCGCGGCCTGGATCTGGGCAAGAACTTCTGCCTCCAGTTGGCCGCGCCGGTCTGCGTCAAGCGTTCCCCGCCGTTGCAGATAAGCCGCGAAACGAGTCAGCGGGTCCCGCTCCTGCCAGACGGCCACTTCCTCCTCGGTGCGGTACCGTTTCGGATCGTCGGCGGTGGTATGCATCATGATCCGGTAGGTGATGCACTCGATCAGGGTCGGACCACCGCCGTTCCGGGCCCGTTCCACCGCCTCCCGGGTGGCGGCATAGCCCGCCAGGACGTCGTTGCCGTCCACCTGGATGCCGGGTATCCCATAGGCCAGAGCCTTGAGGGCCAGATTTGCCGTGGCAGTCTGCTTTTTCAACGGCGTCGAGATGGCCCACTGATTGTTCTGGCAGACAAAGATCACCGGTGTTCGGTAGACGGCGGCGAAATTGAGCCCCTCGTGAAAATCACCCTCGGAGGTGGCCCCGTCTCCGAAGAAGCAGAGCACCACCTCGTCGGTGCCGCGGTAACCGGCAGCCCGACCGAGCCCCACCGCATGCAGGATTTGCGAGCCCACCGGCACCGCCATCGGCAGATCCCGCTGGCCGGCTGGGAGCAGGGTACCTTCATTGAACCCGTTGTAGTAGAGAAGCACGCTCTCCGGGCTCCGGCCACGCCAGAGTTCGGCGGCCACCTCGCGAAACGACGGGACGAACCAGTCACGTGATCGCAGGTTGACGATGGCCCCCATCTGCGCCGCCTCCTGCCCTTTGATCGGCGGAAAGGTGCCGATTCGCCCCTGGCGCTGCAGATCGAGCATCCGCTCATCAAATCGCCGCCCGAGCAGCATGGCCCGGTACAGATCGATCAGTTGTTCATCGCCGAGGTGCGGTTCGAGTTCCTGGTCGAGATTGCCCTGATGATCAAGGATGGAGAGGTAGTCAACGGTATCGGGAACGACAAGTCGGTGTCTCGGCATACAGACCTCCGTGGTAACGGCCGTAATCGAAGCCAACAAACCCTTCCGGGACTTGGTTCTACTATATTGATGTGCGAGCAAAAAGCAAACAGGCCGAGAGAAAAAGCGGTGGCGTGGACGTGCGGCAAACGGTTTTTAGAAAAAGCGCTCGATCGTCGTCAGAAGTCGTACATGGACAAGATGATGGCGGCGCGGGTGATCTCACCGACAAGTCGATCGCCGGCCAGCACCGGAAGAAAGCCGAGATCGCTGCGGGCTATCAATTGCAGGGCTTCGCGCAACGGCTGGTCAGGATCGACCGTGATCATCTGGCGGTGCATCATGCCGGTCACCGGCTGGTCCAGCTGTCGCTCCTGTTTGGTCTTGGCCGCCTGTTCGCTGCCAAAGGCGCCGAGCAGGCTCAACTCATCGTCGACCACCAGCAGGGCCGTGCGATGGCTCTCCTGCAACCGGTCGATAGCCTGGCGAACAGAAGTCGTTGGACTGAGCGTCGGTGGGACCGGCGTCACCAGGGTACGGACCAGCACCTCGTCGACCTCGGTGCGTCGCACCAGATCAGCAACACGCTGCCGCACCTTCGCCAACGGGGCGGGGACCATGGCCGATCAGGCCCCGGTATCGTCATAGATGCCGAGCAAAAAGAGCGTGGCATGGATCGGAGAAAACGGGGTATCGGCCAGCATCAACTCGACCTCACGATCGAAGGCCGGCACCGTCACCGCATCGAGCCGTCCCTACACTCCGATACTTACGACATCGTCACGTTTGACTACCCTTACCGGCATGAGTCCTTCCTGTCGTTTTGCTGTCTGCCAATGGGGCTTTCCCGGGATCGGCTCACCGGGGTATCTCGTTTCCTTGTCCATCTCTCTCAAACCAGTCGAGAGCATCGGCCAGGCACCGCCGATGCATCTCGCGGGACCAGGCCATGCAGGGTCCGTAGGCCCGGCGATCGATGTAATCACGCTGGTATTCGCACTCTTTGAACGTCCAGATCAGCACCAGATCTCGACAAATCTGCTGTTTCACCTGCTCGGCTG
>JAUVWB010000310.1 GCA_030604345.1 Desulfofustis sp.
CAGGAATTTGCCCGGCTGGAGAGGCAACTTGATCGTTACTTCATCAGCCTGCGCATGGAGTGCCCTTACCAGCTGCCCTATGAGGCGACGTTCTACCAGGCCCTGTTCGGGCCGTTGACCGACCATGTCATGGAATTGTTTCTGGCCGCCGGCTATCGTCGCAACGGCAACAGTCTCTATACCATGCGCTGTGCCTCCTGCTCATCCTGTATCCCGATTCGCCTGCACCCTGCCGAGTTCCGGATGAATCGCAACCAGCGTCGGGTGATGAAAAAAAACGCCGACCTTTCGGTGCATTTCAATTCGGTGCAGATGAATGAGGAGAATCTGTTACTCTGCGAGCGGTTTCTCAGAGAGCGTTATCCCCAGAGGTCGAATACCGCCCTTGGCTACTATTCCGGGTTCTTCCTCAACCACATCGTCACCTCGCTGGAACTCCATTATCGTCTCGACGGCCGTCTGCTCGGCAACGGCATTATCGACATCGGCGAAAACTGGATGAACGCCGTTTACTTCTATTTTGATCCGGATCAGGCGGGGCGTAGCTTGGGAACCTTCAATATCTTGACGATGGTTGATTTCTGCCTGCAAAAGGGAATCGATTACCTGTATCTCGGCTATTATATCCCCGGTGTTTCGGCCATGGACTACAAGGCACGTTTTTATCCGCACTATCTGCGGCTGGACAACATCTGGCGGCGCTTCGACCGGCACTGAAAGGACAGCATGCCGGACCAATTACCGATTGACTCCGACCGTATCCGGTATGATACTATAGTGTATAAACCACACCAACGATGTCCCGTTCAGTTGGGTTGGAGAATCTATGAAGCGGTGGCAGCTGGAGAGCATCATCAGGGTCGCCGATAATCGCCGTGCCAGGAAATTGGAGCTGCCCGATTGGCGGAGCGAAGGGCTATTTTCGGGTCATTACAAAATAGAATTTCGCAACGAATCGCGGTTGAGCGGTTGGCGCCGAAGGCTGGTGACGATCGTTCGTCGCCGGCGGGTGTGACGGCTCTGGGTGCCTGGCAAACAGACGAAGAGTCGGCCGCAACCGTGGAGGGGCGAGATCATGAAGGAAGCATTGCTTTATGAGCCAGGCGAGGACGGCTCGGTCCATTGCCGTCTCTGTTCTCATCAATGCACCGTCAAGCCTGGCCGACGGGGTATCTGCGGCGTTCGGGAAAACCGGGAAGGAAAGCTCTATTCGCTGGTGTACGGAAAAGTTGCCGCGGAACACGTCGACCCGGTGGAAAAGAAACCGCTGTTCCATTTTCTGCCCGGTTCCCTGACCTATTCCCTGTCCACCGTCGGGTGCAATTTCCGCTGCCTGCATTGTCAAAACCATACCATCTCCCAAGTCGTCGGATCGCCTGATGAGATGCCTCATCAACGCCGTCGGCCGGCAGACATCGTCGCCGCAGCGGAGGCGTCCGGGTGCCGGTCGATCAGTTACACCTATACCGAGCCGACGATTTTCTTCGAGTTCGCTTACGACTGCTGTCTGGCGGCACGCCGGCAGGGGTTGTCCAACATCTTCGTGTCCAACGGCTACATGAGCCGCGAAGCTGCGCAGATGCTGGTGCCGGTGCTGGCGGCCATCAATATCGACATCAAGGCCTTTAGTGAGACCTTTTACCACAAGGTCTGCGGCGCCAAACTGCAACCGGTGTTGGACAATGTCAGGTTTTTCCGGGCCCAGGGGGTTTGGGTCGAGGTCACGACCCTGGTTATTCCGGGGTTGAACGACTCGGACGAGGAACTGCGCTCCATTGCTGCATTCCTTGTCGCCTGCGACCCGGACATCCCGTGGCACGTATCCGCCTTCCGTCCCACCTACCAGATGCTCGATCGCCCCCCCACCCCGGCCCAGCGGCTGCTGTCGGCCCGCGACATCGGATTGGCCGCCGGTCTGCGCCAGGTCTATGTGGGAAACATCTACGGGAGCGGCGGCGAAGATACCGTTTGTCCCGGTTGCTCGCAGGTGCTGGTGCGCCGGCGGGGCTTCCGGGTGGAGCAAAATGCCATCAGGGATGGCCGCTGCCCCTCCTGCTCCCTGCCCGTTGCCGGTGTCTGGGATGAGAGCGGATTAACGGTGTCCCGACAGTTGTCGGCGGAATAATTGCTGGCTGACGATGGTCAGGAAAATGGCAAACAAAGCGGCGGCGATCCCCAACAGGACGTTGAAATAGGGCGGTGCCGCCAGCGCGATGCGGATGATCACGGTTGCCAGGGCAAAGCCGGAGTTGCGGAAAACCGCATAAAAGCCGGGCTGGAAACACTGAGAAATGAGTACCACCAGGACATCGGCCAGGATCAACAGCGTGTAGAAGTCGTGCAGGAAGTCCGCATGCTCGATGCCGTGCAGCGTCAGCCAGGCGCTGCGAATCCCCATGATGATAAAGGCGGCCAACAGCAGGAGCGCGAGCACTTTTTTTGCCGCAACGAAGCCGAAAAGCTCGACGGCGCTCATGGCCTCATCCTGTTTTTTCTTCTGGATCAGATAATAGATGCCGAGAAGGGCGAAGATGATCAAGGCGCCGAAGCCATCCGATAGGATGCGCAGAATGGCCTCTTCATTGCCGGCAAATGAAATCGGTTCAGGAAAATCGGAGAGTTCCTTGAACGCGTTACGCAGCAGGATCAGGGCGAGCAGTTCGAATTGCTTGCCGACCGAACGGGAAAAGGAGCAGGGCAGGGTGAAGATGAGGCTGATTACCTCCAGGATCAGGACCACGGTAAAGGCCATTTCGATGGCGGAGAAATGGCTTTGGGGGATGACGGCAGCTATTGAGCCCGGCAGCAGACCGAGTCTGCGCAGTTCTATGCAGAACAGCCCGACAAGAAAGAACACTACCAGGCCGACCGATATTTTCCGTGCCAGCCGTTCATGCTCCCACGGGTGATGGCGTGGGTCTAAAAGATCGGTAATCTTGTCGTAGACGGTGTTCATTGTCGGCGAGGGTACATATCCTTGGAGAAGTGGC
>JAUVWB010000075.1 GCA_030604345.1 Desulfofustis sp.
CACACGACGATTCAAGGAGAAAAGAGCTTCCTCGCCTTGGTTCCCGCCAAACCAGAACCTTCACCGACTTGTTCTCTGTCATGCCCAACAATCTGCTGCTGATCAATTGCTTGCTGCTTGCCCATGTGGCCGACCGGCAGCTCTCCTACCTGCTCGTTCGCAACGGGAAAATTGCGGCTATCGGACCAATGGCCGCCTGTCCCCTCCCCGGCGGGATGGCGACCGTCGATGGCGGCGGCAACCTTGTGCTACCGGGACTCATCAACGGTCACAACCATTGCGCCATGACGCTGTTTCGGGGCATGGCCGACGACCTCGCATTGAGCGACTGGCTGTACAACCACATTTTCCCGGCCGAAGCGGCCCTTGTCAACCCGGAGATGGTCTACTGGTGCACCCTGTTGGCAGCGGCAGAGATGATCAGTTCCGGCACCACCAGCGTCGCCGACGGCTATTTCTTCTCAGCAACGGCGGCCGAAGCGTTGCGTGATGCCGGCATGCGAGCGGTAATTGCCCATGGCATCGTTGACTTTCCGGCGCCAAGCGTCCCCGATCCGAGCAAGAACATCGAAACGGTGGAGGGTTTTCTCCGACACTGGCAGGGCCGGTCCTCGCTCATCACCCCCGCCGTCTTCGCGCACGCGCCGTACACCTGCTCGCCACGAACCCTGCGACGGGCCAAGGAATTGGCTGACCGATACGGCACGAAATTATTCATCCATGTGGCCGAGACCGCCAACGAACAGGCGACGATCATCGAGCCTCAGGGGCCGACACCGCTGCAACATTTAGCCAACCTGGGTATCCTCGACGCTCACACCGTGCTGGTGCACGGCGTCTGGCTCGACGGCGCCGATCTGGATATTCTCGCCGCCAGCGGTGCAGCGGTCGTCACCTGCCCGCAAAGCAATCTCAAGCTGGGTGCCGGTATCGCCCCGATTCCGCCCATGCTCTCCCGGCACATCCCGGTGGGACTCGGCACCGACGGCTGCGCGTCAAATAACAGCCTGGACCTGTTTCGGGAAATGGATATGCTGGCCAAACTGCACAAAGCTACAGCCCGCGACGCCACGGCCATGCCGGCCAGCCGGGCGCTGTCGTGCGCCACCGAGGGCGGGGCGTCGGTTCTCGGTTTGGCCGGATGCGGCACCATCAGCGAGGGAGCGGCTGCCGATCTGATCCTGGTGGCGATCGATCAGCCGCACTTGACCCCCTTCGCCAACAGCGATCTCTTGGTCTATGCAGCCAGCGGCGCCGACGTGCGCAGCGTGATCATCGACGGCCGCCCGGTCATGCGTGACCGGCATATCGTCAGTTTCGATGTGGCGGCAACGGTGCAACGTGTCTGCGCCATGGCCGCGCGCAGCAAGCACTCAGACCATCGCCGACCGAAAACAGAGCACTGACATGGTACCTCCAGACCGTTGGAAAAATCGTGTCATCTTCCGACAATCGTTGTATATGCAGAACCTTCCGCCACCCGTGAAGCACAACGTCCGAATGCCGAACCCGGAGAAACAAGCATGAGCAGGCAATTCATCATTTCAGTACTGTCCGAAGATCGTCCCGGCATCATCGCCGATATTACCGGTGCTGTTTACGAACTGGGCGGCGATCTGGCCGAATTGAACCAGTCGATCCTCTGCGGCTACCTGACCATGATCTTGATCGCCGCCTTCGACACGGCCATGGCAGCGACCACCTTACTGGCACGCCTGGAGGCCATCGACAGCCCCACCCGGTTCGACTTCATCGTCAGGGAAATAGAGGCCTCACCACCCTGCATTGAGATCGGCGCGCCTGCGAAGGCCTATATCATGACAGCGCAAGGGCGCAACAAGAAGGGTCTGGTACATGGCGTCAGCTCGTTCTGTTACCGGCACAACATCAACATCCTCGACCTGGCCACCACCAGGACCGGAGACACCTATACCATGATTCTCCAGCTCGACCTGACCAAGGTTACCGCCGTCGCCGACGTGCGCAAAGAGCTACAACGTTTTGCCGAGCAAAACGGGTTGCAGGTGCTGCTGCAGCACCACGACCTGTTCAAGGTAACCAACGAAATCCCCTTCTAGCACCACAGACAGCGAGGAAGCAACCATGCTGCGATCGGATCAGATCTTGTCCACCGTTGAAATGATTCAGAAAGAGAATCTCGATGTCCGTACCGTTACCATGGGCATCAACCTGCTCGACTGCAGGACCGCAAGCGTGCAGCACACCTGCCGAAACATCGAAGACCGGATCAGGGACAAGGCCGGCTCGTTCGTCGAAACCTGCAATCTGGTGTCACGCCGGCTCGGTATTCCGGTGGTCAACAAGCGCATCTCCATCACCCCCATTGCCTTCGTCGGTGCTGGCTTCGATCGTGACGGCTTCGTTGAACTGGCTCGTTGCCTGGACCGGGCTGCGATCTCGGTGGGCGTTGACATTCTGGGAGGGTTTTCCGCACAGGTCGAAAAAGGAATGACCGCCACCGATCGCGAATTCATTCTCGCCTTGCCCGAAGCCCTGGCGGTATCGGACAAGGTGTGCGCCTCGATCAACATTGCCTCGTCGCAGAAAGGGATCAACATGGATGCGCTGGCCATGCTCGGTAGAACCGTCAAGGACATCGCTATCCGTACCAGCCACCAGAACGGTTTCGGCGCCGCCAAATTTGTCGTCTTCTGCAATCAACCAGGCGATAACCCGTTCATGGCCGGAGCCATCCACGGTCTCGAGGAGGCCGATACGGTGCTCAACATCGGCGTGTCGGGCCCCGGTGTCGTGGCCCGGGCTCTGGAACGACTGATCAACAACCGAAAGGGCAACGGCAGCCGTTTACGGCTCGATGAAATTGCCGAAGAGATCAAGCAAACCACTTTCCGGGTCACCCGGTGCGGCGAACTGGTCGGCCGCCAGGTATCGGAGATCCTTGGCGTCTCATTTGGCGTGGTCGATCTGTCGCTAGCCCCAACGCCCACCATCGGTGACAGTGTCGGTGAGATTCTTCATATCCTCGGCGTTGATGCCATCGGCGCTCCGGGATCGACGGCAATCCTGGCGATGCTCAACGACGCCGTGAAAAAAGGGGGACTGTTCGCCTCAAAAACGGTAGGGGGTCTGAGCGGCGCCTTTATCCCGGTGATGGAGGATGCGGTGCTGGCCGAGGCTGTCGGCCGTGATGAACTGTGTCTGGAAAAACTGGAGGCGATGACCTGCGTCTGCTCGGTGGG
Organism: Desulfofustis sp.; assembly: GCA_030604345.1. Next base: position 3,222 of record JAUVWB010000075.1, read on the forward strand.
CCTCGACATGGTGGCCATCCCCGGCTCCGTGGACGCCGACACCATCGCCGCCATCATCGCCGATGAGATGGCTATCGGCATGATCAACAACAAGACCACTGCCGCCCGCCTCGTCCCGGTTCCAGGCAAAAAGGCGGGCGACGTGGTGAGCTTCGGCGGCCTGTTCGGGTCCAGCCCCATCATGCCCGTCAGAAACGTCGGCAAATCAAGCCGCTTCATAGGCTGGGGCGGACGAATGCCGGCACCGATCCACAGCTTCAAGAATTGATCTCGAGCAGTTCGTCAAGCCTTCCGGCAACCGTATCCAGTACCGGCCAGTCCATCAGGGCGGGGACCGGCGCCACCAGTTCCAGACGATCGCCGCTGAGCGGATGATACAGGCTGAGCCGCCAGGAGTGGAGAGAGGGATACGGCAGGTTCTGATTTTCGTATCGCCCTGGCCCGCCGTAGCGGACATCTCCGATCAAGGGGTGGCCGGCCTCGGAGAGATGGGCTCGAATCTGATGGGTGCGACCGGTAATCAATTCGACGAGCAGCAGGCTTGCCTCGCTCCGCGTATCGACCACGCGATACCTGGTTTCCGCCGGGCGCCCGCCGATCGGTGTCGAGCCCATCCGGTTACGCCGGCGATTTCGGGCCAGATGACTGACGAAGCAGCCGCAGGGCACTGCCGGACAACCCTGCACCAGCGCCAGGTACCGCTTGCGTACCAAACGCTCCCGGAATTGCTCGCTCAACGGGCCATGGGCCCGTGGATGGATGGAAAAAACGATCAACCCGCTGGTCCCTCGATCCAACCGCTGGACCATCCCGATTTCCAGCTTTCGCCCGAAACGTCGGTTCCTTCCCAGCCACACCTGAACAGCTTCGTAAAGCGTCCCCTGATAGCGGGCCGGTGTCGGCTGGGTATCGACACCGGCCGGTTTGTTAATCGCCAGCAGAGAATCATCCTGAAAGACAATCGACTCCGTGTCCAGACGAAACGGTTCCAGCGGTGCCTCATCCCGGTGCAGTTCAACCGACTGGCCGGCGGTAACGATCAGTCCGTTTTTCCGGACCCGGCGACCATCCACATGCACCCCGCCGATGTCGATCACCGCTCGCAACGTGGTACGCGACAGCTCCGGGATGCGACCCTGTAGGTAGTGATCGAGACGGCGTCCCGTCTCCTGCTCAGTCACCATCAAATTCCACTTCACGGCAGCCCTCGTATACGTGCTCTTCGCTGGTTTTCCGGCGACGGCAAAGCGGCTGCAAAGGCGCGGGCGATATGCCACCAGTCGCCGCCGGCGCAGCCATCATTCAATAGAGATCCTTGAAAAATTGCCATTTCGTCCAATCTCATCGTTGCGCAATCACATTTTATCCTCGGAATATCAATTATATGCCTGCGGTAACATGCTCTTGCGAGCCTCGATCTTGAACGAAATTTCGAATTTTTCAAGCTCCCCAATAGTTGCACGGGACAAGAAAGCGGCTACAATGGATCACAGTCGTATCATCCGTTCCCTTCAACCAATTGACCTGCCCATGCTGCGCCATCCACTGCCGCCTCCCGACCGGACCACCACCCTCCGCTACCGGCAGCTGATTAATGAGGTGGACGCCGCCATCCATCTCCTGATCGACAGCTGTTTCCCCGGTCGTCTCAGGTGTGGCCCCGGATGCAGCTCCTGCTGTACACGGTTCAGCGTTCTGCCGCTGGAAGCAGCGCTGATGTTTGCGGCCCGGCCGTCCTGGGCGCCGGCAAGAGCAGCCGGCAAAGATCGTTGCAGGCTGCTCTCAGGAGATCGCTGTTCAATCTACCCTCACCGGCCGATCATCTGCCGCACCCAAGGGCTGCCGATCGCCTACGTCCATGAGGACGGAACCACCCTCGAGGTCTCCGCCTGCCCACTGAATTTCGCCGAAGACCATCAATTCATCCACGAAGAATTGCTCTTCCTCGATCATTACAACGACCGCTTGGCCGAACTGAACCGCAGATATTGTCGGACCAACGGCATCGATCCGCAACTGCGCATTCCCATCGAACTCCTGGCCAGAAATCTCTGAGTGGGTCAAGGTGCGGGCAGCCGACAAGCATCGTCCTTGTCAGGCACGGGTACTGAACAAACCGGCTTCTCGGGTCTTGCGCAGCGTCTGATACATGACCGGCAGCGAGACAACGCTGAAGCACACGAGCCACGGCCATCGATCGAAGAAAAAATGACGCAGGCCGAGGATACAAACGGTTAAGGCCAGGCAAAACAGACTGAGATACCAGCACAGAATGAACGCCCGCCATGGCGGCGGGGGGGCATCCTGCCCCCGGTAATGGTACCTTCCGTCCTGCGGCTCCACCACCCGCAGCCCGTAAAAGAACAGACAGTGGATAAGCAACCAGCCGCCAAAAAAGGAAAAGGCCACGTCGGTCGGCCAATGGGCAATACTCATCACCCGTGCCGTTCCCATGGCGGCGGCAAAAAGCAGACAGGAGCACAACAACAGCAGACCACTTTTCTGCCGTCGAGGAGCGGCCGTGGAATAGAGGGCGACATAGGCCAGGTCGACCAGCGTCACCGCCAAGGCGGTATGGCCGCTGGGAAAACTGGCCCGGTAGACGCCGGCATCGAGGAAGAACGGTCCGAACTCGTGCCAGTCGGAAAACGGTATCGTGCCAAAGATGGTCAACTTCGGTCGCGGTCTCGCCATGGCCCATTTCAACGTCTTGACCATCAGGATTGCGCACGAAAACGAAGAGACCAGCAGGAATTCAAGGCGTAATCGATGACAACGCAGAGCGGAGGATAGCGACGGTCGCCCGGTTATGATGCGTTTGGCCCGGCCCAGGACCGGCCAGTGGTCGCAGGGGGTATCCACCAGCGACGATGCCAGGTAGAGCAGCACCGAACCGATGACAAAAAAGACCACCAGATCACCGCCGCCTGGCTGTTCCAACTCAAAGAGCGAATCTCCCATGAGCGTCACAAACCACTCCTGTCGATAGGCGGCAATCAGTTTGGTCAGCCACACGTCATGGGAATCAAGGAAAATCATCGCCACTGTCCCGAAGAAGATGATGGCGATGAGAACTACCCGATCGGGCAGAAAATGCCTCACGGTAGTGGAATGCATCAAAGTGAGCTCCGTTATGCCGTAATCAGTATCACGTTATCCGACAGCCACCGTTTCCGGTCAGGCTTATCAGGGGGTTTGCTACCGTATTTCGCTCCCTCCTGCAAGAAAAATCAACCCGGGGCGGTTCCGGTCGGCGGCTCGGAGCCCGAGCCACTCTCTTCCAGAATTCCAGTGAAATGGTTGCGCTTCTCTTCACTTTCCTATACTGTCTGGCGAGCAATCGGCAGATCAGTGCGATAACCAGCCCTCTCTTCGATTCTCACCTTGGAGCGTCGTTTTTGATCCTCATCGTCATCCCCTGTTTTAACGAAGTCCGTCGTCTTGACCCTGAGCAGATAATTGCATTTCTCGACCGGGATAGCGACACCGACCTGCTCTTCGTCGACGACGCTTCCATCGACCAGACCAGCCGGATGCTGCACGCACTTCAAGACCGTGCACCCGACCGTCTTACCGTCCTTTCGCTGCCCCACAACCAGGGTAAAGGCAACGCCGTCCGCCAGGGGATACTGCACGGACTCCAGGGCCCCTATCGTCTCGTCGGCTATTGGGATGCCGACCTGGCCACCCCGTTGCCGACGATCAGTACCTTTGCCCAGCAAATGGAGGCCAACCCGTATCTGCAGATTATCTGCGGCTCCCGTATTCAGCGACTGGGGGCCTCCATCCAGCGGCACTGGTACCGTCATTATCCGGGGAGATTCATCGCCACCTGGATCAGTCTCCTGCTCGGTCTCCCGGTCTATGACACCCAGTGCGGCGCCAAACTCTTCACCTC
>JAUVWB010000134.1 GCA_030604345.1 Desulfofustis sp.
AGGCCGTCAAAGCTCTCCTGCCTGAGGATCGAGCGGAACTGCTCCATGTAGTTGCGGATCAAACTGACCCCCTCGATGTTGATGTCGTAGACCATCCACCGATCCTGTTCCTTCTGCATGATATAGTGGATGGGGAAAGACTGTCCCTGGTGTTCGACGGCCGTCGTCACCTGGGCCCGCTTGCCCTTGACCCGCTCGCCCACATATTGCACCGCCTGGCCGCTGTATTCCTCCAGCTTGCCGATATAGACATTTTCCAGCAGCTTCGTCATCTGCTTGACGAAATACTCCTGCTGCTCGGCCGAGATCTCGTGCCACGTCGCCCCCAGGACCCGTCTCGACATCTCGCGAAAATCGAACCCCGCGGAGACCGTCTCCATGATCAGCCGGCGTCGCTCCGGCTTGTTGGCGCTACCCTTGAGCGATTCATCCAGGAGAATGGTGATAACCTGGTCGATGGTTGGCCGCAATTGCTCCGTCGGGCCGGGATCTTCGGCCCGGACGGGCACGGAAAAACCGAGCAGAAGAACAACGAACACCAGCATTCTGCACAAAACCGACAGCTTCATTGACAACTCCTTGCGCGGCATGATCGCCGACTATCTGGTTTAACGCTCATTGATCACCTTGCGGCGATATTCATAATACGCCTGTCGCGCCGCCACATAGGGATCAAGAGAGATTCTCTTCAGCTCCTCGTAGACATCCGGGGACGTGGACAAGATATTGACCCGTTCCAGGGAGACATAAGAAACATTAAACACGGTATCTCCTGCCGAATAGTAAAATACCGGGTGCAGATAAAAATCACCCAGAAAACCGACTGAGTCCCTGGCCGTGGACGGCCCCAACCCCGGCCAGCAGATATAAATCCCCTCACCGACCCCCCATTTGCCAAGGGTCTGTCCGAAATCGGCATCGCGCTCCTTGATGCCGAACTCATCTGCGGCAGGATCGCCGAGCCCGAATACGCCAAGCGTGGTATTGATGAAAAAGCGTCCGAGCACGATCCCGGCATCTTCCATCTCGCCCTGCAAGACGTTGTTGACAAAGTGGATCGGCGCCGTGAGGTTGGCAAAGAAATTACCGAGACACTGCCTGATGTCTTCCGGCAAGAGGTCCGCATAGACGTTTTTCACCGGCTTGAAGACCCAGAAATAGAGCCGGTCGTTCACCTCAAAAACAAACCGATTGAACGGTTCAAGCGGATCCCTGACCAGCAGGGGTGGCGGGCTCAAGGTATAGTCGTCCTCGAACAGCGGGTCGCCCATGATCCGGGAGGGATCGATGATGAAAGGTTCATCTCGCAGCAGGTCGGGACCGCCGACCCCCTCTTCCGGTTCGTCGCTGAGCAGGTCGGGAAAGGTCTGTTCCGGTCCAGGAGCAAGCTCAGCTCCACGAACCGGCTCTGCTGCACACTGCAAAACGATGATCAACCCAAGGATGAGACGAAGCATCTTCATCACCTGTCCGCCCTTAGCTCACTGGGCACTGCCGAAGGCAAATTTGCTGATCAACGACTCGATGTCGATGGCTGATTCGGTATCGACAATCAGATCGTTCTCCTGAAAATAATCCAGCGCCCCGCCCAGAGTGATCTGGATGACCTTGTCGCCGATGATACCTTGCGATTTCACCGACACGATCGAATCAGTGGGGATCTGCACCCCCTTGTCCACCTTCAGGGTCAATTGGGCCAACTGATCCTGGTTCAAGGTAATCTCGCTGACCTCGCCGACCACCACCCCGGCCACCTGCACCACGGCGCCCTTCTTAACCCCGGAGACGTTGTCGAACTCGGCCTGCACCGTGTAGGTGCGGCCCCGATCGAACAACCCCACCTCGCCGAGATTGAGCGCCAGATAGACCAGGGCCAGAAAACCGGCCACCATGAACAAACCGACTGCGAGTTCCACCGTTTTGCTTTGCATATCCTATTCCACTAGCTGACTCTGGTAGATTTCTCCCATCGTGGTGCGAACAAATTCACGGATGTGCGGCTTCGTCGACCACTGGATTTCATCGGGACTGGCAAATACGTCCATGGCCCCCTGGTGCAGGATGATTACCTGGTCGGCGAGATTGAAGACCGTGGGTATATCGTGACTGACGATAATTGCCGTATACCCCAGCTGCGCCTGGGTGCGCGCGAACAACTCATAGATCTCATGGGTCATGACCGGATCGAGGCCGGTGGTCGGCTCATCAAAAAGCATGATCTCGGGATCGAGCTGCAGGGCCCGTGCCAAGGCCACCCGTTTGCGCATACCGCCGCTCAGCTGGGCCGGGAATTTCTCCTCGTGGCCCTGCAGATCGAGCACTGACAAGGTCTCCATGACCCGCTCCCGAATCTCCGGCTCCCGCTTCTCGGTCCGCTCGCGCAACGGCAAGGCCACGTTGTCATAAACGGACAGCGAATCGAACAGCGCACCGCCCTGAAACAGCACGCCGAACCTGGTTCGTATCGCCTCCAGCCCGGCTCCCTTGATCCTGGTGATATCTCGATCGCCAACCAGGATGGTGCCGCTGTCGACATCGAGCAGCCGCAGAATCAGTTTCAGCGTCACGCTCTTGCCCTGGCCGCTGCCGCCGGCGATGACCGTGGTCTTGCCCGCCGGGATGGCAAAACTCACCCGATCGAGAATCACCTGGCGCCGTCCATCTCGGCTGGTAAAGCTCTTGGATACCTCTGCAAAGGATACGGCGGCAACAGGATTCATAGGATTATCGCCGTCAGCAGATAGTCGAAAATCAATACCGAGATGGACGCCATCACCACCGCCTGCGTGGTGACCCGGCTGACACTCTCGGCCCCGAAGCCGGCCCCGCGAATCTCCCGCACCAGATAGCCGCGGCCGGTGGATATCCAGACCACCAGGAGGGCGAAGACGAACGACTTGATGATGCCCAGGTTGATGTCGTGGTTGGTCACACTGGTTCGCATTCCCTCCACGTAGCTGCCGGGATTAACCCCCATCAGCAGCACCCCGGACAGATACCCGCCGGCAATGCCGATGACGTCGAACAGGGCGGTCAGCAACGGCACGGAGATGATGGCGGCGACAAATTTCGGGGAGATGAAAAAGCGAAACGGGTCAATCGCCATGCACTCCAGCGCATCGATCTGCTCGGTGATCCGCATGATGCCGAGTTCGGCGCACATGGCCGAGCCGGCTCGGCCGGCCACCATCAAGGCGGTAAGGACCGGCCCCAACTCCATGATCAGGCTGAGCGACACTGCCGACCCGAGTGCCCCTTCGGCGCCGAACTTGTTCAATGAATAGTAGCCTTGCAAGCCCAGCACCATACCGGTGGTCAGGGCGGTAAAGAATATGACCAGAACCGATCCGGTGCCGATGAAGTGGATCTGCTTGACACACTCGCGAAAACGAAAGGGGGTACGGAATATCCCATGCATCGCCTGCAGCAGGAACAACGCCATCCGGCCGAGATCCGACACAATATAGAGACCCGCGTCGCCGAGGGCGGCTATCGGGTTTTTACCGGAAGGTTTTCCCATACTCTGCCTGCAGGTGGCTGCTAAAAGGTGAGATCCGAGATAGATGAAAAGATCGCGTAACGCAGTTGAAACGACCCTTGTTGACACCGTGCAATAATACGACATCTATGGTGAAAGTCAACAAGCGACCACCGGCCCGGCCCGACGACCGCCTTTTCTCCTCACGGTTTTCGCGGGTCGAAGGCTTCGCGCAGGGCCTCGCCGATAAAGATCAACAGGACGAGCATACCGACCAGCACCAGAAACGTGGAAAGCGACAGCCACCAGGCATCGATATTGGCCTTACCCTGGGCCAGGAGCTCACCGAGGCTCGGTGTCGAAGGCGGTACCCCGAGCCCGAGGAAATCGAGGCTGGTGAGCGCCAGTATGGAGGCCGACATGCGAAACGGCAAAAAGGTGATGACCGGCGTCATGCCGTTGGGCAGCAGGTGGCGAAACATGATGACCGGCCCGCTGACCCCGAGCGCCTGAGCCGAGCGCACGTAATCGAGATTACGCCCTTTGAGAAATTCAGCCCGAACGTAGTCGGACAGGCCCATCCAACTGAACAGGGACAGCAGGATCAGGAGCAGCAGGGCGCTCGGCTCGAAGATGGAGGCGAAGATGATCAATAGATAGAGCTCCGGCATCGCCCCCCAGATTTCGATGAACCGCTGCCCGAAGAGGTCGATGCGACCGCCCAGGTACCCCTGAATGGCGCCAACCAGGATTCCCACCGCCGTACCGAGCGCCGTCAAGGCCAACCCGAACAGCACGCTGAGCCGAAACCCGTAGAGCAGCCGAGCCAGCACGTCGCGGCCGCGATCGTCGGTACCGAGCAGATTGTCGCCGGTCGGCGGTGACGGGACCGGCCCGTCGATCTGAAAGTTGATGGAGTCGAAATCGTGCCGATTGAGCGGGAAGATGGCCCGGTTGCCCGGTTGCTCCATCTGCGCCAGGAAAAACGGATCACGGTACGCGGTCTCGGTCTCGAAAAAACCGCCAAACGTCGTTTCCGGGTACTCGAACAGCAGCGGCACATACCAGGCCCCCTGGTAGCGCACCAGCAGCGGTTTGTCGTTGCTGATCAACTCGGCCCCGAGGCTGACGACAAACAGCGCTGAAAAAATGATCAGGCTGTAATAGCCGCGGCGACTGCGCTGGAAACGCAACCAGCGCCGCCGCGCCGGTGTCAGCGCCCGGTGTTTGGTGAGCGTTTCAGCCATGCCGATCCACTGAGCTGAAATGGATGCGCGGATCGACCAGCACGTAGCTCAGATCAGAAAGCAACCGGCTGACCAGACCGATGATCGAAAAGAAATAGAGGGTGCCGAGCACCACCGGATAATCTCGATTGAGCACCGACTGGTAAGCGAGCAATCCCATACCCTCCAGGGAGAAAATGGTCTCGATCAGCAGGCTGCCGGTGAAAAACGAGGCGATGAAATAACCGGGGAACCCGGTGATGATGGGGATGATGGCGTTGCGAAAAACATGCTTGTACATGACCGTACGCTCGTCCAACCCCTTGGCCCGGGCGGTCAGCACGTATTGTTTGGAGATCTCCTCGAGAAACGAGTTCTTGGTCAGCATGGTCATCACCGCCAGGCTGCCGATGGCGCTGGAGGTAATGGGCAGGACCATGTGCCAGAGATAGTCGAGCACCTTGGCGACCACCCCCAAATCGGCCCAGTCATCGGACACCAGGCCGCGCAGGGGGAAGATATTCCAGAAGCTGCCGCCGCCGAACAGGACGATCAGGGCGATGCCGAGCACGAAGCCGGGAATGGCGTAGCCCTCCAGAATGAGGGTGCTGCTCACCACATCGAAAGTGGAACCGTCCCGCACCGCCTTGGCGATGCCGAGCGGCACACAGACCCCATAGACGATGACAAAGGTCCACAGCCCGAGCGACATGGAGACCGGCAGTCGGGCAATGACCAGGTCGACCACGTCCTGTTGATAATAGTAGGAGGTGCCTAAATCGAAACGCAGATAGTCAGCCATCATCCCCAGAAACCGTTCCACCGGGGGACGATCGAAG
>JAUVWB010000362.1 GCA_030604345.1 Desulfofustis sp.
CCCAAAAATGTCGCCGGTGGCATGCTGGCAGCCATCCTCAGCGATACGGTCAATTTTAAATCCCCCACCTGTACCGCCGACGATAAAGCAGCGGTTGCAGAACTGAAGGGCGTAGCCGGGGTCAGCGATACCGACGCACTCTTCATGGATATGCTGAAAGCAAAATCGGCCGTTGCCGGTGTTCCTCCCAGAGATTTGCTGTTCCGTGATTTCAAAGACTTCGACATGAAAGGAAGCAAGGTTGGCGTCGGTCAGCTCGAACTGGCCACCATCGACCAGGTTGCCGATGTCCGTGCCGATCTCCTCAAGGCCATGCAGGCCGTGAAGGACGAGGGACGTCACAGCGTCCTGTTGATGCTTACCGACGTGGTCAAGGAAGGTACCGACCTGGTTGTCCTGTCCGATGACCCGGCCCTGATCGAGAAGGCCTTCGGCGGCAAGCTGCAGAACAACTCCATGTGGATCGACGGCATGATGAGCCGGAAAAAGCAGACCATCCCGAATCTTCAGAAGGCTTTCGGCTGTTAACAGTCGACCACGCCGAACTCACTACGTCAGCGGTAAAACAAAGCCCGAACTCCCGGTAACGGGGGCTCGGGCTTTTGTTATCGGGAGGATAACGCGCCGAGGTGATCGGCCGTATCAAGCAGATCTCGGATCGGCTGATCTTCCGGAGTGGACGGATCAAGCGGCAGGAAAAAAGACTGATACTCGCTTGGCAGCGGGGTCGTGTCGTTTGCCGCCTGTTGTTCGAGGCGGGTGAGGGCTTCCCGTGCCTCTGCCCGCAGACGCTCTACTTGTTGTTTCTTTTGCTCCAGCACCGGCTGATGGCTCCGGTCGTTCTGTCTGCTGATGCGGTGCAACTGATGAGTGAGGGAAGCAATTCGTTCCTGCAGGCGAACCCGCTCAGCCTCAGGCGACTGCCCCCACGGGGCGCCGGTCCAATCCACGCGGAGAAACCCGAGATACCTACCGCGATTATTCGGCTGCACTACCAGGGAGCGGTCGTGCACCTGAGCCGGCAAGGCCTCCTGCTGGGGATCGGCCTGGACGATGATCGCCACATCGGGAAACAACCGGGCCACTTCTCTGTTCTGCTCGTTGCTCAGGCTGCTCAGCAACAGAATCAGATCGTTCTCGCCGGCAAGTGAGGAGATGATCGGCCTCAGCACCTGGAGATCGTCATCGACCGTGTAGGTCTTGTTCGGCTCGGTAGCTGAACCGGTCATACCGATAACGGCGATACGTAGCGCCCCCACCTGCACCAGGCGGTACGGATCACACACCAACCGACCTTGCTCATCTTTCAGATTGACCGATACCCAGGGTACCCCCCATTCACCGGTCTTGCGTATAAAATCAATACCGGCCAAAAGGTCGTAGGGGCCAACTGCAACCGCATCATAGCCCATCTGCCCATACGCCTTGGCGATGAGTTCGCTTTTCGCCTGCTGGGTGGCCTGCTGGCCGGCGCGGCTCTTACCGAACAGGAGGTTACCTGCGTCCACCAGCAGGTAGCTGAGATTGTGTTCCTGGGCCATGTATTTGATCTTGCCTGATCTCCTGGGAAGACCTCCCAGTCGATTATCTCCTCAACCACCGCATGGCTGCAGCTCGCCGAACCCATTGGCGGAGAAAAAGACCGCAAACCGCTCGCCGGCTACGGCGTGGCACGGCCACCAAAGCGGGGTGATGAGCAGGCCGCTGAACAGACAGATAGCCGCGAGCATACGGAAAAATCGTTGTTTCATTTCTTTCTCGCCTTGAGGATGGCCCGCCATTTGTCCAGTCGATCCTTGACCATTGCTTCATACCCGCGATTGGTCGGTTGATAAAACTGGGCGTCGCTGAGTTCGGGGGGCAGGTGGTGTTGATCGATCAGTCCATATTCGTGTTCATGCGCATACTGATACCCTTTCCCGTAACCGAGATTCTTCATCAGCGAGGTCGGGGCATTGCGCAAATGCATGGGCACCGGCAGGGTTCCGGTCTTGGTTATCGCCGCCTTGGCCTCGTTGGCGGCTTTGTAGACGCTGTTGCTCTTTGGTGCGGTGGCCAGATAGACAACCGTTTGGGCCAACGCCAGCACCCCCTCTGGAGAACCGAGGGCCTGATAGGCAAAACGGCTGGCATTGGCTTGCACCAGTCCGTGCGGATCGGCGAGGCCGACATCCTCGGAGGCGAAGCGAACCAATCGTCGAGAGATATAGAGGGGGTCTTCTCCCGCTTCCACCATCCGGTAGAACCAATAGATGGCACCATCCGGATCAGAGTCGCGCATACTCTTGTGCAGGGCGGAGATGAGGTTGTAATGTTCTTCCCCGTCTTTGTCATAGCGCAGGGTCTTCTGCTGGGCGGCTTCGGCAATGTCTTCAGGGGCGAGGCAAAGCGGTGCATCAGCCGATCCCCCTTTCTGATCGGCAATGGCGGCCGCCACCTCGAGGATCGTCAGGCCGCGACGGGCATCACCGTCGGCACAGGCAGTCAGCAGCTCCAACGCCGCAGCATCGATCTCCAAACGATATCGACCGAGGC
>JAUVWB010000003.1 GCA_030604345.1 Desulfofustis sp.
CGCCATTCTGACCGAGACGATTTTTTCCTGGCCGGGGATCGGCAAATGGATGGTCGATTCGATCTTTCGCCGCGATTATCCGTCGGTGCAGGGTGGCCTGCTGTTGATCGCGGCGGTCGTCATGGTTGTCAATCTCGTGGTTGATCTGCTCTACGCCTTGATCAATCCGCGTATCAGACATACGGAGTAGTCATGTCGGAGGCTGCCGTTCAACACGTGCCTGACGATCGCCCGGTCGGACGACTGGCGCTGGTCCGCGAGTTCTGGGCCTATTTCAGCGAGAATCGGGGAGCGGTGCTTGGGCTCGTGTTTTTCCTGAGCATTATCATCGTGGCGATCTTCGCCGATCTCATCGCTCCGCATCTGCCCAACGAGCAATACCGGGACGCGTTTTTGCGGCCGCCGTTCTGGCAGGATGGCGGCTCATGGGAGTTTCCCCTGGGGACCGACGCGGTCGGCCGGGATATCCTCTCACGGTTGATCCACGGTGCCCGTTACTCGCTGTTCATCGGCTGCGTGGTGGTCTCCATCGCCTTGGTTTCCGGGGTGGTGCTCGGTCTGGTGGCCGGCTTCTTCCGGGGCCGGATCGACACCGTCATCATGCGCCTCATGGATATCATCCTGGCCTTCCCGAGCCTGTTGCTGGCCCTGGTTCTGGTGGCCATTCTCGGGCCGAGTCTGATCAACGCCATGATCGCCATCGCCATTGTCCAGCAGCCTCACTACGTTCGGTTGACCCGGGCTTCCGTCATGGGCGAGATGAGTCGCGATTACGTTACCGCCGCCCGGGTCATCGGCGTGTCCCGCCCGCGGCTGATGTTTGTCACCATCCTGCCCAATTGTATGGCGCCGCTGATCGTCCAGGCTGCCCTCAGCTTTTCCACCGCTATCCTCGATGCGGCCGCACTCGGTTTTCTCGGCATGGGGGCACAACCGCCGACACCGGAATGGGGCACGATGCTGGCCGAAGCGCGGGAATTCATCTTGCGCGCCTGGTGGGTGGTGACCTTGCCCGGCTGCGCCATTCTGCTCACCGTATTGGCCATCAACCTGATGGGAGACGGCCTTCGTGACGCCCTTGACCCGAAACTGAAGCGGTCATAGCGAGGCGATACCATGGCATTGCTTGAAATCAGGAATCTGAGTGTCGCCTTCCAGACCGCCGGAGGTTTGTTTACCGCTGTGGATCGGGTGTCGCTGACGCTGAACGAAGGCGAGGTGGTCTCGATTGTCGGCGAGTCCGGGTCCGGAAAATCCGTGGCCATGCTCGCCCTGATGGGGCTGCTGCCCTGGACGGCGCACGTCAGTGCCGACCGGATGAGTTTTGACGGCCGAGATCTGCTGAGTATGGGGAGCGGACAGCGACGTTCCATCATCGGCCGCGAGATCGCCATGATCTTCCAGGAACCGATGACCAGTCTCAACCCCTGTTTCACCGTCGGCTTTCAACTCACCGAGACCTTGAAGAAGCACCTGAAAATGGGACGGCGGCAACGGCGGGAGCGGGCCGTCGACCTGCTGACCCAGGTCGGCATACCGGAGCCGGAAAAACGGTTGTCGGTGTTCCCCCATCAGTTGTCGGGCGGTATGTCGCAGCGGGTGATGATCGCCATGGCGATTGCCTGCAACCCCCGTCTGCTGGTAGCCGACGAACCGACAACAGCGCTGGACGTGACCATTCAGGCCCAGATTCTCGACCTGCTGCTGAACCTGCAACAAAAAAACAACATGGCGTTAGTGCTGATCACCCATGACATGGGGGTGGTGGCCGAGACGGCAAAACGGGTCCTGGTCCAGTATGCCGGTCAGCAGGTGGAGCATCAGGAAATAAAAGGGCTGTTCAGCAATCCGCACCATCCCTATACCGCCGCGTTGCTGGCAGCTTTGCCAGAGCGGGCGGCCAGTAAAAAACTGCCATCCATCGCCGGCGTGGTTCCCGGCCAGTTCGATCGCCCGCAGGGCTGTCTGTTTTCGCCACGCTGCCGTTACGCGACCGATCGGTGCCGGGACAGCGAGCCGACGGCGGCCTCGCCGGAGCTGGGTTCGGCGCTGTGCCATTACCCCTTGGACCACGGTGTTCCGCTTGGCCATCCGTATCAGCGGCAGGATAAGGAGGCGTCATGAGCCAGGAAGCGATCCTGCAGGCCCGCGATCTGAAGCGGTTTTACCAGGTGCGCCGCGGGGCCTTCCAGCCGAAGGCCGTGCTCAAGGCCTTGAACGGGGCCTCTTTTGATCTGGTGAACGGCAAAACGCTGGCTGTGGTCGGTGAGTCGGGCTGCGGCAAATCGACGCTGGCTCGTCTGGTGACCATGATCGAACCCCCGACTTCAGGTAGTCTGCGCATCTGCGGCGTCGATATCGTCGGCTCTTCACGGGCGACCAGACGAGGGCTGAAATCGAAGGTGCAGATTGTCTTTCAAGATCCGTACGGATCGCTCAACCCGAGGCAGAAAATAGGCCATGCCCTGGAAGAGCCGTTACTGGTCAACACCACCCTGAGCAAGCCGGAGCGACGCCGGGCCGCCAAGGAAATGATGGATTTCGTCGGGCTGCGGCCGGAACAGTACGATCGCTATCCGCACATGTTCTCCGGCGGGCAGCGGCAGCGGATCGCCGTCGCGCGAGCCTTGATGCTGCGACCGGAGATCCTGGTCCTCGACGAGCCGGTTTCAGCCCTCGATGTCTCGATCCAGGCCCAGATCCTCAATCTGCTGGCGGATCTCCAGGAACAGCTGAACCTGGCCTATCTGTTTATCAGCCATGACCTGTCGGTGGTCAAACATATCGCCGATCAGGTTATGGTCATGTATCTCGGTGTGCCCATCGAAATGGGTAGTCGTGATGAGATCTTCGCCCATCCCCGGCATCCTTACACCCAGGCCCTGCTTTCGGCGACGCCGGTAGCCGATCCGTTCAGAGAGAAGAAGCGGATCGTGCTCACCGGGGAATTGCCGTCGCCGATCGACCCGCCACCTGGCTGTTCCTTCAATCCGCGTTGTCCCCGGGCGACCGACGAGTGCCGACAGCGCTTCCCCGAGATGCGTGATGTCGAGAGGAGCCGGGTGGCCTGCTATCACCCGCTCGTCTAACGTGGATTCTTATCGGCCGGCGTCGGCCACCTGGAGGCTGGCATGACACCTCCCCGCCTGGCCTCGCAGATCATCGCTATCACGCTGTTTCGAATCCTGCTCAACACCGCCCGGCGCTTTGTCTATCCGTTTGCGCCGGCGTTGAGCCGCGGGCTCGACGTTCCCTTGGCGGCAATCACCTCGATCATCGCCGTTGCCCAGTTCAGTTCGTTAGTGGGAGTCTTCAGCGGCCTGCTGGCCGATCGTTTCGGTTATCGCCGGGTCATGCGCGGCGGCTTGGCTCTGTTGGCTCTCGGTATGCTGATTTGCGGACTGGCGCCGACCTATTGGCCGGTATTTTTCGGTCTGGTGGTGGCCTGTCTCGGCAAGGTGGTTTTCGATCCGGCTGTTCAGGCCTTCGTCGGCAGCAAGGTGCCGTTCGAGCGCCGGGCGCGGATCATCGGCATTATCGAGATGGCCTGGGCCGGCAGTACCCTGCTGGGGATTCCCGCACTGGCCGTGATCATCGATCGTTTCGGTCTGCAGAATTCCTTTCTGGTGATGGCCCTGCTCGGGGGGTGCAGCTGGCTTGCCATCGGCTGTTTTATTCCGCCGGACCAGATGGATGTCCATGGTGCCGCCCGCAGGCGTCCAATGCTGTCACTGCTCTGGCAGCTGTTTCGCCGCCGCCAGGCGGCCGGACTGCTGCTGTTCGGTTTTTTCGTCTCGGTGGCCAACGACAGTTTGTTCGTCGTTTACGGGGCCTGGTTCGAGCAGGCCTTCGCCGTGAGTATCGTCACCCTGGGGTTCAGTGCTGTTGCCATCGGCTGTGCGGAACTGCTGGGAGAATCGATGACGGCATTGTTTGCCGATCGAATCGGTTTGAAACGAGCCCTGGTAATCGGTCTGCTGCTGACGAGCGGCGCCTACCTCTTCTTACCGATCCTCGGTTTGACGTTGCCGCTGGCAATGGCCGGCATGTTCCTGCTCTTTTTCTGCTTCGAGTTCACCATCGTTTCCAGTTTTTCACTCGGTACCGAGCTGGTTCCCGATGCCCGGGCAACGATGATGTCAGGGTTTTATGCAATGGCCGGAGTCGGCCGGATGATAGGTGTGTTGCTGGGCGGAGCTTTGTGGTCGTTGGGAGGCATCAGCCTGGTTTGTTCATCGGCCGCTGTTTTGACCGGACTTGCCTTGGTCTCGCTGCTCTGGGGCTTGCGCGGCTGGCAATCGACTTGAGCGAGCGCTGCAGCAGCCTTGCTGACGGTGCTGCAGCGCTCAAGTCTTTTGACGGTCTGACGATGCGGCTGGCCGGAAAGAGTGTTGGACTAATTACCGCCCTGGACTTTCAGCGAGCCACCGGTACCGAGCCCGCCTTTGATCTCTTGAGCTTGGTAGTTGCGCAGAGCCCGGACCATGTTGTTGAACGAGTCGGTAAACGAAGCGACGATCACCTTGCCTTCCGCGGTGTTGGTATATCCGCCGCCCCCAAGACCGACGGTACCGGCAAGCAGGCCGCCAACCGCGCCCATGTCCACGTTGCGGGCACTGCCTTCGGCCGCCGCCAGTTGTACCCCGGAGCGGTTGTCGATCAGGGTCAGCATGGTGCTGGCTTCCTTATAATTGAGGCTGCCGCCGATGGCTGCCCCCACTGAGCCAAACAGGCCGCCGACGGCGCCGCCGAGGCCGCCGGCGTTTTGGTTGCTGAAGGTGATTGACGGGTTCATCGAGTAATCGGCGGCTACCATTTGGCCTTTGCCGAAATTGGAACCTTGGCGCAGCTCTCCGGAACCGGCGAGGCTTCGCTCCTGCATCATATTGTTCATGGCCGCGCCCCGTTCAACAACCACAAAGCACCCGGATTGCTGGGCCAGCATTTTCAGGACCGGCGTGGTCGGGCCGAGTCGCCACTGGGAGGTCAGGTAATGGTACCATGAGGCTGAGGTATCCTCCACCACGGCCAGGGTTCCGAGGGGCGCCTCACAACGTTCCAGGGCCTCGTTGGCCCCGCTGGTCGCGGCTCCTGCAGTAGAACCGGTGGCGGTGGTCTTGGCGGATTGGCTGCCCATCTGCATGCCGACGCAGCTCGACAGCGAGAGCGGGATAACAACGGCGGCACAAAGGGGAATGAGGTACTTGAACAGCTGTTTTCCGGTCATGGTTCTCTCCTTCGAGATCGTGGGGGTGGGGAACAGGGTACGACTCACTCATTTCATCTACTGCCTGATGGTAAATCCAAGCATAATCATTCCCTTGTCCGAATACAGCACCTTTTTGCAGCCGAAAGAAGAGAATTGTCGTAGCGCCTGGCAACGATCACGGCATCGGGAGCCGGCGGTAAAGCCCGATTGGCGGTGAAAAGGCTGTTGTTCTGGCCATGACCCTGTGTTATAAGAGAGACTGCTCGATGGATTGATACGCAGCGTTATACCTGTGCTCATCGCCGTCTCCCTGACCGACACAACGACGAGGTAGCCGAAATGCGCGGAAAACATGAGCCGGTGCAGTTGATCTGCCCGAAGTGCCGGTACCGAACCATTGTCTATTTGCCGCTTGCCGATGACGATGACCTGCCGCAATGCCCACAATGCGGCCAGGCGCAGATGATTATCGAAGAATTGTTGGACGAGGGGAAATCCTACTGATCATTGTTGTCTTGTTGATAGAGGCGGTCCGCTGCCAACGGCGGCCGTCTGTTTTTATGCAAACGATGAGAGAAAAGGAGAGAAAGATGAAACGACTTGTGACCATTGCGCTCGCACTCACCCTGGCGCTCTGCGCCTCGACGGTATTTGCCGGGGCTCTTGAGGAAATCCAGAAGCGGGGAAAACTGCGGGTCGGCATGGAGCCGGGCTATATGCCGTTTGAGCTGGTCAATCAGAAAGGGGAGATCATCGGTTTCGACGTTGATATGGCCAAACGGATGGCCGCAGCCATGGAGGTCGAGCTGGAACTGGTGTCTACCGCCTGGGACGGCATTATCCCGGCGTTGTTGACCGAGAAGTTCGACATCATCATGTCCGGCATGACCCTGACCCAGCAGCGTAACATGAGCATCAACTTCGCCGAGCCGTACATCGTTATCGGCCAGACCCTGCTGGTGGCGAAACAACTCGAAGGGACCATCACCTCCTACAAGGATCTCAACGACGCGAAATACAAGATCGGTTCAAAACTGGGTACCACCGGCGAGCAGGCTGCCAAGCGGATGATCCCCGACGCCACCTATATCTCTTACGAGACCGAGCAGGAAGGCGTTCTCGAGCTGGTCAACGGCAAGATTGACGCCTTCGTCTACGACCTGCCGTACAACGCCATCGCCATCGGTCAGCGCGGCGACGACAAGATGTTTCACGTCGACACTCCATTCACCTACGAGCCGCTTGCCTGGGCAGTACGCAAGGGTGATCATGATTTCCTGAACTGGCTCAACCACTTCCTCTTTCAAGTGAAAAACGACGGCACCTACGACAAGATTTATCACAAGTGGTTTGTCGACGGCTCCTGGCAGAAAGAACTTCAGTAATCCTGGTCACTATTCGTGAAAACGGCGCAGAAAAAACTTTGGCCGTGGCAGCTGCTGCTGGCAGCCATTCTGATTGCAATGGCTGCCAGCATCTATGGGTCTGTCTCACGGATCGACTATGAGTGGCGCTGGTATCGGATTCCCCAGTATTTTTTGTACAAGGCCGAGGATGTGATCAAGACCCCTCAGGATGGGGTCGTTGAAACGATAACCGAATCTGCAGAAAAAGCGGAAATAACCGTTCGGACCATCGACGGTCAGGCCCGTGTGCTGCAAGTCGACAAGGGGTCGGTGCGGGTCGGCGAGGGAGACGATCTGTTCGGCGGCGACACTCTCGGCTATGTTGCCACCTGGCGGTTGGGGCCCTTGCTGACCGGACTGTGGACCACCATGTGGATCTCGGCGGCCGCCAGTGTTCTCGGTTTGTTTATCGGCCTGGTCGCCGGGTTGATGAAGATCTCACGGAATTATACGGTCTCCATGCTGGCGGCGATCTACGTGGAGATCATTCGCGGCACCCCGCTGCTGGTCCAGATCTTCATTGCCTATTTCTTTATCGGCACGGTCTTCAACCTCGATCGCAACGTTGCCGGCATCGGGGCGCTCGCCCTGTTTGCCGGCGCCTACGTGGCGGAGATCGTGCGGGCCGGTATCCAGTCGATTCCACGGGGACAGATGGAGGCGGCCCGCTCGCTCGGTATGAGCCTGCCGCAGGCCATGGTCGAGATCATTCTGCCGCAGGCGTTCAAGCGGATTTTGCCGCCGCTTTCCGGACAATTTATCAGTCTGATCAAGGATTCGTCTCTGGTCTCGGTTATCGCCATCACCGATCTGACTAAATCCGGCCGGGAAATCATCACCAGCACCTTCGCCACGTTCGAGATCTGGCTGGTGGTGGCGGCTATGTATCTGATCGTTACCTCGTTGCTGTCGCAATTCGTCTTTTATCTGGAACGGAGGCTCGCGATCAGTGATTAGAACCGAAAACGTCGTCAAGGTGTTCAGCGGTCGCGGGGTGGAGGTCAGGGCTGTTGACGGTGTGTCGACCAGTGTCGACAAAGGCGAGGTGGTGGTGATCATCGGGCCGTCCGGTTCCGGGAAATCAACGTTTATCCGTTGTGTAAACGGCCTGGAAAGCTTTGACGCAGGACACGTGTACATCGACGGAGTCGATATCGCCGATCGCAAGACCAATATTAACAAGATCCGTGCTGAAGTGGGCATGGTCTTCCAGCAGTTCAATCTGTTTCCGCACAAGACGGTGTTGGAAAACCTGACGCTGGCGCAACGAAAGGTCAGAAAACGGAAGAAATCCGTGGCTGATGAAAAGGCCCGGATGTTGTTGCGCAAAGTCGGTATCGCTGAAAAAGAGAGCGAATACCCGTCGCGACTGTCGGGTGGCCAGCAGCAGCGGGTCGCCATTGCCCGAGCGTTGGCCATGGACCCCAAGGTCATGCTGTTCGACGAGCCGACCTCGGCGCTGGACCCGGAGATGGTCGGTGAAGTCCTTGACGTCATGAAACAGCTGGCCCGTGAAGGCATGACCATGATGGTGGTCACCCACGAGATGGGTTTTGCCCGGGAAGTCGCCGATCGGGTATTGTTTATGGATCAGGGGAAGATCGTCGAGGTCGGTACCCCGGAACACTTCTTCTCCAATCCGCAGGAAGAGCGAACCAAACTGTTCCTGAAACAGGTTCTTTGAACTGCGCCGTTGGACACTTTGTTCCCAGCTGAAAATTAATCGAATTATTTATACTTTCTGGAGGATAACATGCGTTTGACCGGATTGTTTGCGGCGGCCCTGGCGGGTGTCGCGCTCTGTTTCTCAACGGCCTTTGCCAAAGAGTTGCAAGTCGGCTTTGTTTACGTGTCACCGGTCGGCGATGCCGGCTGGTCATACGCCCACGACCAGGCTCGTCAGAAAATCGAGGAGATGGACGGAGTCAAGACGTCCTACGTGGAAGCGGTGGCCGAAGGGCCGGACTCGGAGCGGGTTATGCTGAACATGGCCCGTAAAGGGTTCGACCTGATCTTTGCCACGAGCTTCGGCTACATGGACCCGATGCTGAAGGTTGCCCAGCAGTTTCCGAAGACCGTTTTCATGCATTGTTCCGGTTTCAAGACGGCGGAGAACATGGGTAACTACTTCGGTCGCATGTACCAGGCCCGTTACCTCTCCGGCATGGTCGCCGGGGCCATGACCACGTCCAATACCCTCGGCTATGTGGCGGCGTTTCCGATCCCGGAAGTAATCCGAGGCATAAACGCCTTTACGTTGGGCGCCCAGGCGATGAATCCCGAGGTGACCGTGCGGGTGGTTTGGACCAAGACCTGGTACGATCCGGCCACCGAGAAAGAGGCGGCAAAGTCGTTGCTCGATGTTGGTGCCGATGTTATCGCCCAGCATCAGGATTCCCCCGGACCGCAGGAAGCCGCTCAGGAAAAGGGTGTCTACTCCATCGGTTACAACAGCGATATGACGCAGTTCGCGCCGAAGGCCCACCTCACCGCTCCGATCTGGAATTGGGCGCCGTTCTATGAGGAGACGGTCAAACAGGTGCAGGAAGGTACCTGGAAATCGGCTTCAGTATGGCCCGGCCTGAAGGAAGGGATCGTCGATCTGGCGCCGATCAGCGAGATGGTGCCGCAAGCGGTGCGTGATCAGGTACTGGCTAAGAAGGAGGCGATTATCGGTGGGGAAGAAGTCTTCGTGGGCCCGCTCAAGGATCAAAATGGTGTTGAGAAGGTCGCTGCAGGCGTCGCCATGTCGGATGAAGAGATGCTTGGCATGACCTGGTTTGTTCAGGGAGTCGTCGGTACGACCGAATAAGGTGAATCGTGCTCCGGCCCGGGTTGTCTGAACAGTCGGCCGGAAGAAAGGCCGGTGGCAACGAATGGCCCTGATACGAATTGTCAAACGACAGGAGCCTCTTGGCTGGGGCTCCTGTTTTGTTTTTCTGGCAGCGCTGTCCCTGTCGTTGCTGCTCGGCGGCGTCATCCTGCTGATCGGAGGGACCTCGCCGTGGGAAGGGATTACCACCCTGTTTCGCGGCGCTTTCGGCTCCCGGTATGCGCTTGAAGATGCGTTAATCAAGGGGACGCCAATTTTCCTCTGTTCCCTCGGGGTGGCCGTTGCCTTCCGCTTACAGGTGTGGAATATCGGTGCCGAAGGGCAGTACGCCCTGGGTGCCGTGGGCGCCACCTGGGTGGCCCTGAGTCTTCCTGAGGCGCCTGCCTGGGTCGTGCTGCCGGCCATGGTGGCGGTGGCCTGTCTGGCCGGTGGCCTGTGGGGGTTTGTCCCCGCCTCTCTCCGCCAGCGGATGCGAACCAACGAGATCATCGTCACCTTGATGCTCAATTATGTGGCCATCCTTTTCCTCGACTACCTGGTTTATGGAGTATGGAAGGACCCGGCCAGTTTCGGGTTTCCGATGACACCGGTATTTGCCGAGGCGGCGGTGGTCGGACGGGTCGGCGCCAGTAACTTCAGCTGGGGGTTGGTCCACTGTCTGCTGCTCGGGTTGGTCGTCTGGATCTTCATGCGCTTCACGCGTCTCGGGTTTGAAATCAAAGCCGGTGGCGACAATGTACGGGCGGCCCGCTATGCCGGCATCCCGTATGATCGTTTGGTGATGCTGGTGATGGTGTTGAGTGGCGCCCTGGCCGGATGGGCCGGCTTTCTCGAGACGTCTTCAACCGTCAATCGGTTGCAGCCGAGTATCATGGCCGGTTACGGTTATACCGCCATCGTCGTCGCCTGGCTGGCCCGTCTCAACCCGCTGGCCATCGGCGTGGCCGCCTTCCTGCTGGCCGGACTGCGCGTCGGCGTCGAGGGCCTGCAGCTTGACCTGCAGGTGCCGGCCGCTTTCGGGGCAATGATCGAGGGCTTGATTCTGCTCACGGTCTTGGCCGGCGGTTTCTTCACCAGGTATCGTTTTATCGTCACCCGGAGGACGCCATGACCTACGAGCTGCTCGTACCACTGCTGGCCGCCGCCGTTCAATCAGGTACGCCGATCCTCTATGCCACCCTCGGAGAAATCTTTACCGAACGCAGTGGCATTCTCAATCTCGGGGTTGAAGGCATCATGATCATCGGTGCCTTTGCCGGTTTTCTGGTCGCCAAGCTAACAGGCAATCCTTTTCTGGCCTTTGTGGCTGCCGGTCTGGCCGGAACGCTGGCGGCCTCGCTGCATGGGGTGGTCTGCCTGTTTTTTCAGGGGAATCAGGTGGTTTCCGGGCTGGCGTTGACCATTCTTGGGGTTGGTTTTGCCAACTACCTGGGCCTTGCCTATGTGGGCCAGGCGGCGCCGGGATTCGATCCCCTGCCGATTCCGGTTCTGGCTGAGATCCCGCTGCTGGGTCCGATCTTCTTTCAACAGGATCTGCTGGTCTACGTGACGTATCTGCTGCCGTTGGTGTTGTGGTGGGTCCTGTATCGAACCCGGTTTGGTTTGAGCCTGCGGGCCGCCGGTGAATATCCGGCGGCGGCGACTGCGGCCGGGGTCAACGTGATGGTCTGCCGTTTTGTCGGGGTCCTGGTGGGTGGCTTTTTGATCGGCCTGGGCGGGGCCTATCTGTCTCTCGCCTATACCCATCTGTGGACCAACAATCTGACCGGTGGCCGTGGCTGGATTGCCGTGGCCCTGGTTATTTTTGCCTTCTGGCGGCCAAGCCGGGCCGTGTTCGGGGCCTATCTGTTCGGGGGGGTCATGGCCCTGCAGCTGCGGCTGCAGGCCACCGGAACCCAGATCCCGTCGTCGCTGCTGCTGATGCTCCCCTATGCGCTGACGGTGGTGGTTCTCGTTCTGGCCTCTTGGCGACGGCGGGGGAGCGATGAGCCGGCAGCCCTTGGGCAAAATCTCGAACCGATCGACTAGAGGGGAGCTTGAAAAATTCGACATTTCGTTCAAGATCGAGGCGCGCAAGATCATTTTGCCGGAGGCATATACATGATGTTCCGAGGATAAAATGTGATTGCGCAACGATGAGTTTGGGCGAAATGGCAATGTTTCAAGGCTCCCGAGATCGTAACGAAGAGCACTATCAAGAGACGGAGCTGAAGAGTTATCATGAATACGAACGCAGATTATCGAAGGACCTATCCCATTTCCTGGGAACAACTGCATCGTGACAGCAAGGCTTTGGCCTGGCGCCTGCTCGATGTCCACTATTTCAAGGGACTGATCGCCATTACCCGGGGTGGCCTGGTACCAGCGGCACTCATCGCCCGGGAATTGGATATCCATCTGGTGGAGACCATCTGCATCTCCAGTTACGATTGGCAGGATAAAAAAGGGGAAGCGGAAATCCTCAAGGGCGTCAAAGGTGATGGTGAAGGGTGGCTGCTGATCGATGACCTGGTGGATACCGGGCGAACGGCAAAGCTCGTCAAGGAGATGGTGCCCAAAGCTCATTTTGCCACGGTCTACGCCAAACCGGCTGGCCGGCCGCTGGTCGACACCTTTGTCACCGAGGTCAGCCAGGACACCTGGATCCTTTTTCCCTGGGATGCGGAATCCCAGTTTGTCCAGCCGATGGCAGGTCTGTCGCGGTAAGGGGGGAGCGTGGCGGCAACTCCGGTCATCAGATTGGCGGGCATCAGTAAATCGTTCGGTTCGGTCCGGGCCAATCACCAGATCGACCTGGCCATCCATTCCGGCCGGGTCCTGGCCTTGCTGGGCGAGAACGGGGCCGGCAAGTCGACGTTGATGTCCATTCTCGCCGGCCAGCTGCAACCGGATCGGGGCGAAATTCAGCATCACGGCCGGCCGGTGGTTTTCGCATCCACCGATCAGGCGATCGGCGCCGGCATCGGTATGGTCTACCAGCATTTCAAACTGGTTGAAGCGATGACGGTGGCCGAAAACGTCTTCCTTGGCCAGTCGCCCAAGGCGGTGATCAATACGCGGGAAATGAACCGTACGGTTGGCGAATTGGCGGCCGGCTACGGTATGAACGTGCGCCCGGAGGCCGTTATAGCCGATCTGTCCATGGGCGAGAAACAGCAGGTGGAGATCCTCAAGCTGCTCTACCGGCACAGCTCGATTCTTATTTTCGACGAACCGACGGCGGTCTTGACGCCGGCGGAGGCGCAGAACCTGTTCGCCACCATGCGTCAGATGCGTCAAGCCGGCAAGGCGATCGTCTTCATCAGCCACAAGTTGGAAGAGGTCATGGCCATTGCCGACGATATCGCCATCCTCAAACGGGGCGAGGTGATCCGGGTCATGCCGGCGACCCAGGTGCATTCGACGGCCGAGCTGGCGGAGTTGATGGTCGGCCGGGAGGTGTTGCTCAAGGTTGAGCGTCAGCCGGTTGAACCGAAGCAGCTGCTGCTCCAGGTGGAGCAGCTCAAAGATGAAGAGCTCCATGAGGTATCGCTGGAAGTCCGCCAGGGAGAGATACTGGCCTTGATCGGTGTGGCCGGAAACGGGCAGAAGCCCTTGATCCAGACCATCTGCGGACTGCGTCGGCCCACCAGCGGTTCGGTGCAGTTGCTGGGCCAGTCGTGGGAGCACTTTTTCAGCGAACATCGGTGGGACAAGGCCCTTTCCTATATCCCCGAAGATCGACAGGGCCTGGCCACCTGCCGTGGCCTCGACCTGCTCGACAACTTTCTGCTCACCACTCGTCGCGGTTTTACCGTCGGGCCGTGGTTGCCGCGCGGTGAGGCGGAGCAGAAAGCCCAACGGCTGCTGGAGGAATTCGACATCCGGCCGGCTGATCTCGGTGCTTTTGCCTGGCAGCTGTCCGGCGGCAATCTGCAGAAACTGGTGTTGGCCCGGGAGTTTCATCGGCGGCCGCGGTTGATCGTCGCCGAGCAGCCGACCCAGGGACTGGACATCGCCGCCGCTGAAGATGTCTGGAACCTGCTGCTCAAAGCGCGTGAGCAGGCTGGAATATTACTGGTGACCGGCGATCTCTCCGAGGCGCTGGCGATGGCAGACCGTCTGGCAGTCATGTATGGCGGCAGGATCGTGGCGAGTTTTCACCGCAACGATCATGCCCGGATTGAACGTATTCCGCAGTTGATGGCGGGCATTTCGGAGATGGAGTCGTAATGGATAAAGTGGAACCGTTCAGTCGATTTTTGTTACCGGTGGATACGGTTGAGGCCTTCGAACGGGTCGTGCCGCTAGCCGGCCGCCTGATCAATGCCCTGGGCGTGGCGTCGGGGCGCATCGATCTGCTTCATGTGATCGCCGGGTCCTTCCTGACCAAACGGTTTCAGGCGCTTGACCTGGCTGCCGGACAGGTGGTATCGCCGGATGAACTGGCGCGCCTGCGTGCCGATTACCTGGCCGGTACCGTGGTCCCGCTGCTCGACCGCTGCAGTATCATGATCAAACAGGTCACCGGCTGAAAAAACCCGACCCGGCAGATCAGAGACGTCGATCCGGTCAAGACGATCACCGCTCTGTGCGCCGAGCAACGCTATTCGACCCTGATCATGGGGCGCCGCCGCCTCACCGGGGGATCAAGCCGGTTGACCGGAAGCGTCACGGCCGGCCTGGTGCATCGCTTGTCCGGCGCCACCGTCTATCTGGTGGGGGATGAGCCGCAGCAACCGGCCGCCTCACCCTTTGCCAGATGCCTGATCGGTATCGACGACAGTCCGGCCAGCCGCAATGCGGTTATCGAGGCGAGTCTGCTGTTACCCAAGGTCGCCGCTCAGACCGAGCAGATCATGCTGGTGCACGTGTTGGACCAATCCTGCTACTACAACGAGGAAGGCGTACCCTGCAGCCAGTCGGGCCTGACCGGACAGCGAGCCCTCGAACAGGCTGCAACCCTGTTGACCAAGGCCGGTGTCGATCCGAGAATCATCACCCCGGTTATCCATTTCGGGCGGCCGGGTACCGTTCTGGTCGAAGAGGCGCTGACCTGTGATGCCACCATGATCTTCATCGGCAAACGGGATCGCTCGCGGATGGCACAGCTCTATCTCGGTTCGGTGTGCACCGATATCGTGCAGAACTGCCGGCAGCGGGTTCTGGTGCTGGTCGGTTGAGTACCGCCGCCTGCTGCGCGGCATGAGGGGATTATGTTCATCAAACCGTCGACTCGACGCTTTTTCCATGAGTTTCGGATGCTTGGTCGCTACGGCTGGGGGGTGCGGTTGCACGGGTATCTCTATGGTCGCTGGCTCTATCAGTATATCGCCATCGGCACCGGTGAGCATCGGCTGGTCCGGGCTGCCCGACCGCTCATCAAACTCTGGCGAAGAATCGGTCGAAGCACACGGGATCCGGCGCGCACCGCCCCGCAGCGCCAAAGCGACCGACTCAGTTTTGCCGACACCTATCACGGCAAGGTCGTCACCCTCGAGGCCGCCCGCAAACTGGTCACCCTCAATCGCCCGATCAAACTCCCCAACCTGGAAAAGGTAGTGCCCTATCGGCGGGCCCGCGATATCATCCTGGAAAACCCGGATCATCTGGCCGTTTTGCAGTGTCCCTGCCGTTCCGCCCGGAAAAGCCCATGCCTGCCGCTCGAGGTCTGTCTGGTGATTGGCGAACCCTTTGTCGGCTTTATCGTCGATCAGCATCCCGACAAGGCGCGGCGAATTACCAGCGACGAGGCGGTGGCGATCCTTGAAGCGGAGAGCCGGCGCGGTCATGTGGCCCATGCCTTCTTCAAGGACGCCATGCTCGACCGCTTCTATGCCATCTGCAACTGCTGCAGTTGCTGTTGTGGGGCCATGCAGGCCCAGCGTCACGGTACGCCGATGCTGGCCCCATCCGGTTACGTGTGCCGCGTCGACCCGGGCCTCTGCTGCAGCTGCGGCCGGTGCGTCGACGTCTGCCAATTTGCGGCGATCGACTATGCCGACGAGCCGCACATCGACGAGCAACGCTGCATGGGCTGCGGTGTCTGTGTCGAAACCTGCCCGAACCAGGCGCTGTCGCTGGAGCGCGATCCGACCAAAGGGGAGCCGTTGGAGATCCACCGGTTGCTTGCTACGCATCCGATTTCCCCTTGACGCTCTTCCGTTCCTGTAGCAAAGAAACAGAGAGAGGAAATAACAAACCTGGGTTTGCATAAGGTTACAAGGCTCCCGTCCCCGTGCTGTCTATCAACACCATCGTTTTTTTTGTCGGTATCCTCCTGTTGCTCGGGATTGCTTCGAGCAAATTCTCGGCACGAATCGGCATGCCCGTCCTCGTACTTTTCCTCGGCGTCGGGATGCTCTTTGGTTCCGAGGGGTTGGGAGGAATTTCCTTTGAAGATTACCGGCTGGCCAACAGTATCGGCAGCGTCGCATTGGCGATGATTTTGTTCGATGGTGGTCTGCGGACCTCGCTCGCAGCGGTTCGATCATCATGGAAACCGGCTCTTTCCCTGTCCACGGTCGGGGTTTTCTTTACCTCGCTGTTGACCGGTTTTGCCGCTTCCTGGATTCTTGATCTGCCGTTGTTGCACGGTATGCTACTCGGCAGCATCGTCGGTTCGACCGATGCGGCTGCCGTCTTTTCGATCCTTCGCACCAGCGGTCTACGCTTGCCGGAGCGATTGACCGCCACGCTGGAAGTGGAAAGCGGTTCCAACGATCCGATGGCCATTTTCCTCACGCTCGGTTTGATCGGCCTGATCATGGGTACCGCCGATTCGGCGGCCGGAATCGGTCTTCTATTCCTGCTCCAATTCGGGGTCGGATCGATGGTGGGGCTGGCGGTCGGCCTTCTGGCCGCACGGGTGATCAACCGCATCAATCTCGACTATCCCGGCCTTTATCCCATTCTGGCCCTCTCTCTTGGTCTTCTTTCTTTCGGCCTGGCAGCCGTTCTCGGCGGTAGCGGCTTCCTCGCCATTTACCTGGCGGGAATTGCCCTTGGCAACAGCTCCATCGTCTTCCGCAACGGGATCTTCCTGTTTCACGATGCGGGAGCCTGGCTGGGACAGATGATCCTTTTCATCATGCTCGGTTTGCTCAGTTTCCCCAGTCGGTTGGCGGCAGTTTCATACGACGGTCTGTTGATCGCATTCGTCCTGATCGTCGTGGCTCGACCGCTTGCGGTCCTGTTTTCGATCTTTCCGTTTCGGTTTCGTCTCAAGGAGATCGTCTTTCTCGGATGGGTTGGCCTGAAAGGTGCCGTCCCTATCACCTTGGCCACCTTTCCTCTATGGGCCGGCGTGCAGAATAGTGAACTCATTTTCAATAGTGTCTTCTTTGTCGTCCTGGTTTCCGCCATCACCCAGGGATGGTCGCTGCCTCTGGTCGCCAAGTGGTTGCGTCTGGGCTGGACCTCCGATCCCGTAACCCCGCTCACCGTGGAGATCAACGCGCTGCGGCACGTGGACGGTGAGATCGTTGAATTTATTGTCACGCCATCCTCGAGGGTGGCCGGTCTCGCTCTGCGGGATATTGCGCTGCCGCACGACGTGGTGGCCACCCTGGTGGTGAGGAAAGATGAAGTGATCATTCCCAGGGGAAACACGATCCTGGAGCCGGGTGACCACGTGTTCGTGGCGATGCGGTCGCGATTCAAGTCGTTGCTCACCTGCCTGTTTGATTCCTGTCCGGTCGTGCCGCCGTTGTTCCCTGGCTTTCAGCTGGATTTTCGGGCCGATTGCACGATAAAAAGCGTATGCCAGTTTTTCGGTCTGCCGGAACCGGAAGACATCGATGAAAAGTCTATCGGAACGCTGGTGGCAGAGGGTAATCGTGGAATTCCACCCACGCTTGGACCGTTTGTGCTGAGCACCGGAAAGGATCCGGACAAAGTGACGCTCACCTATGTACAGAACAACAAAAAAGAGAAATAAACCGGATGAACGTATCCCGTTCGCAGCGCAGCTTTTTGGAATCAAGGCCGAGATGAAGGGGGAAGAAGGGCGGATTCATCCGGCTGCATGATCGTGGACCTGGATATCGAGACCGGTGGGGGCGGTCACCAAGATGCACACCATAAGTGTCATGTACCGGTAGCATGCTGCCAGGAGGTTTTCGATGCACGCGATGTCTGATCTGGAGCGTCACCTGCGAAAGGACATAGCCGGGGACGTCTTTTTTGATGAATTCAATCGAGGCCGCTACGCCACCGATGCCTCGCACTACCAGGTCATGCCGGTTGGTGTCGTGGTGCCGCGTACCGAGGAAGACGTACGCGCCGCCCTCACTCTCGCCGGTGTCCACGGCGTTCCCGTGCTGCCGCGCGGCGGCGGGTCCTCGCAATGCGGCCAGACGGTCAACGACGCCCTGGTCATCGACGACTCCACATACCTCAACAAGTTGCTCAACCTCGATGTTCAGGGCCGCACCTGCACCGTCGAGCCGGGACTTGTGCTCGACGAGCTCAACGCCATACTGCGTCCGCACGGCCTCTGGTTTCCGGTTGACGTGTCCACCTCGTCACGGGCTACCATCGGCGGCATGGCCGGCAACAATTCGGCGGGCAGCCGCTCCATTCGCTACGGCCTGATGCGTGACAATGTCAGGGCCATTGCCGCCACGCTGGCCGACGGCAGCGATCGCACCTTCGGCCCCCTGGAGCGTTCGTCCGTCGACAACCCGGATCGGGATGACCCTCTCCTCAGGGAGCTGCTGGCCCTGGGCCGCCGGGAAGCCGAGGAAATCATCAGCCGTTTCCCCAAGGTGCTGCGCCGGGTCGGCGGCTACAACATCGACGCGCTGCTGCCCGACCGTGAGCCGATCAACCTCGCTCAGTTGCTGGTCGGCTCCGAAGGCACCCTGGCTTTTTTCCGGCAGCTCGAACTCGAGCTTTCACCGTTGCCAAAGCACAAAGTACTCGGTGTCTGCCATTTCCCGACGTTTTATGCCGCCATGGATGCGGCGCAGCATCTGGTCAAGCTGCAGCCCACCGCAGTCGAGTTGATCGACCGAACCATGATGGAGTTGGCCCGCCAGATCCCACTGTACCAGCAGGTCATCGAGAACGTCGTTCGCGGTGAACCGGAAGCGCTGCTGCTGGTGGAATTCGCTGAAGACGATGCACAGGAGAATCGGCGCCGGCTGAGCGGCCTCTCTCAGGTCATGAGCGATCTCGGTTTTTCCTGGCAGAATGGAGGTAGCGGTCCCGGCGGTGTGGTTGAGGCCCTCGAGCCGGCGTTGCAACGCTCGATCTTCGAGGTGCGCAAAGCCGGGCTGAACATCATGATGTCGATGAAGGACGAGCGCAAGCCGATCTCCTTTGTCGAAGATTGTGCGGTTGCCCTCGAAGACCTGGCCGAATTCACCGCCCGGCTGACCGAACTGTTCGAGCGCCACAACACCCGGGGGACCTGGTATGCCCACGCCTCGGTGGGCTGTCTCCACGTGCGGCCGGTGCTGAACCTGCGCCTTGATCAGGACGTCAGGGCGATGCGCGCCATCGCCGAAGAGGCCTTCGCTCTGGTACGGGAATACAAAGGCTCCCATTCCGGCGAA
>JAUVWB010000212.1 GCA_030604345.1 Desulfofustis sp.
AGGCCCGGCGCCGACCGAGCCGCCGGGTCAGGTACGGGAGCGGCAGCCGGTCGATGAGCGGCGCCCAGATGAACTTGAAGCTGTAGCCGAGCGCCGCCCAGCTGAAAAAGGTGACCGCCGAACGCGTGACGCCGGCCTCGGTCAACCACGCCGACAGGGTGCCGAAGATGAGCAGCAACGGCAGGCCGGCGGAAAAACCGAAGAAGAGCATGGTGACCACCCGCGGGTGCAGCCAGGAACGCAGGGTCTCGGTCCAGCTCCGGCGGGTGGTGGTCTCAGTCATGGTTGTCTTTTCCGGCCAATAAGATTATTTTGGTACTTTGCACGATAACACCCAGACCCCGCGTCCGAAGGGTCCGCCGCCGCCCGGCTGCATCGGCGGCACACCGGTCCGCCGAGGGGAAGCGATTCCATTTCCATCAGTCAACAGCGAGCCATGAGCGTCACCATCTATAACACCCTGACCCAGAAAAAAGAACCATTAAAGCCGCTGGAACCGGGTCATGTCAAACTCTATGTCTGCGGGATCACTTCCTACGACTATTGCCACATCGGCCACGCCCGTTCATCGCTGGTCTTCGACATGATCGTCAAGTACCTGCGCTATCGCGGCTACCGGGTTACCTTCGTGCGCAACTTCACCGACATCGACGACAAGATCATCAATCGCGCCAACGAACAGGGCGTCCCCGCCCAGGAGCTGGCCGCCCGGTTCATCGATGAGTTCTACCGGGACATGGATTATCTGGGGTTGGAGCGGCCGGATGTCGAGCCCAAGGCCACCGAGCATATCCCGGAGATGATCGCGCTCATCGAAACCCTCATCGAGCAGGGCAAGGCCTACGCGGTGGACGGAGACGTCTATTTCGGCGTCCAGTCCTTTCCCGAGTACGGCAAACTGTCTCGCCGCAACCTGGACGACATGCAGGCCGGGGCCCGGATCAGCATCAACGAGAAGAAGCGCCACCCCATGGATTTCGTGCTGTGGAAGCACGCCAAGCCGGGTGAACCGTTCTGGGACAGTCCCTGGGGTCCGGGACGGCCCGGCTGGCATATCGAGTGCTCGGCCATGAGCAAGAAGTACCTGGGCGACACCTTCGATATCCACGGCGGCGGCAAGGACCTGATCTTCCCCCACCACGAGAACGAGATCGCCCAGAGCGAGGCGGCCAACCACCGGCCGTTCGTCAACATGTGGGTGCACCACGGCTTCGTCACGGTTCGTAACGAGGAGACGGCGGAAAACGAGAAGATGTCAAAATCGCTCGGCAATTTCCTCACCATCCGGGAGCTGTCGGAGAAATACCACCCGGAGATCCTCAAACTCTTCATCTTCTCCACCCAGTACCGCAACCCGCTCGAATACTCGGAGCAGGCCATGCTCGACGCCGAGAGCGGCCTGACCAGGCTGTACGAATCCCTGGCCGGCATCGAGGCGATGGAGCGGCAGCCCGACCCGGCTGCGGCCGCGGTCATCACCGCCAAGGACCGGGACAAGCTGAAGAGCCTCGAGACCCGCTTCCAGAAAGCGATGGACAACGATTTCAACAGCGCCCAGGCCATCGGCCAGCTGTTCGATGCGGCCAAGACGGTCAACAAGATCCTCCACAAACTGCAAGAAACCCAGCATCCGGATGATCTTGCCCTGCTCGACGGCGCCCATGACGTCATCCAGCGGCAGGGACGGGTGCTCGGCATCTTCGGCGAGGCCGCCGCCGCCTTTCTTGAACGGCGCAAACGTGAAAACATCAGGGATGCCGTCATCGACCCGGCGGCCATCGAGGCACTCATCGCCCGGCGTAACGAAGCACGCCAGAACAAGGACTGGAAGCTCAGCGATGCCATCCGGGACGAGTTGCTGGCTCGATCTATCGAACTCAAGGACGGGCCGAACGGCACCACCTGGTCGGTAAAACGAGAGTGATTTCGGACAGGAGGGGGTCATGATCCGCCAACCGGCTGTCGCCAACCGCTTTTACCCCGGCTCCCCGCGGGAGCTGCAACGGGTCGTTGCCGAACTCATGTCCGGCCTGGGCAGCGACAAGAAAAAGGCCATCGGCGCCATCTCGCCCCATGCCGGTTATGTCTATTCCGGCCGGCTGGCCGGCCAGACGCTGGGCTCCATCGAGAGTCCTCCGACCGTCGTCATCCTCGGCCCAAACCACCACGGCCGCGGGGCCACGGTCTCGGTATCCATGGCGGACTGGCAGATGCCGATGGGTCTGGCACCCTGCGACACCGATCTGGCCCGCGCTCTGGTGAACAGCTCACCGCTGCTCGAAGCCGACGACGAAGCGCACCGCTACGAGCACTCCCTGGAAGTGCAGGTGCCCTTCCTGCAGGCCGGCAATCCGGACCTATCCCTGGTGGCGATCGCCGTCTCCCACCTCCGCTATCAGGAGTGCGTCCAGGTAGCCCGATCCCTGGCCGAGGCGATCACCGCCGAAGCGCGGCAGGTGTTGCTGGTGGCATCGACCGACATGTCCCACTACGAATCGCGCCGCTCCGCCTCGCTCAAGGATCACCGGGCCCTGGATCGCATTCTGGCCTACGATCCGGAAGGGCTGTACCGGACCGTCACCGGGGAGCGGATCTCCATGTGCGGCTTCATCCCGGTCACCATCACCCTGCTCGCCGCCCGCCATCTGGGCGCCACCGGGGTCGAGCTGGTCGGCTACACCGATTCGGGAGAGGCCTCCGGAGACACCGACCAGGTGGTCGGCTACGCCGGACTGATCATCTCCTGAACGGCCCGACAGCATGAGGTCCAGCTCGATTTTGCCTTGACACGGCCGAGCGCTTCTACTATATATCTGATGCTCACCAACACACCCCGAGCTGGGGGATGGTCTAATGGTAAGACGGCGGACTCTGACTCCGCTTATCGGGGTTCGAATCCCTGTCCCCCAGCCAATGAATTCAAGGAATGCCGCTTATCTCTTAAATAACAAAGTTCAAAAAGACGGGGTCAGGTCTTTCTTTTTGACTTTTTTGCTTCTCGCTGAACGATCCTGCTTACCGTAGAGTAATGAAGGTTGCAGTGGCTGGCGATTTCTTGCTGGGAAAAGCCATGGGTTACATGGGCTGCAAAAATCGCTTCGTTGCGCTCTTGCTTGGAAAGGTTGCGGCTCAGCAGATCAGGCAGCGATGGTCTGCCGGCAAGGCGCTGAATGCGGGGGATTTCTCTTTCCGACTGTCTATCATCAAGATATGGTGCGAGATGGTCAAGGAATGAATCTCCGCCGAGGAAACACTGGTTTTTCAGTTCCTGCCATGGAGACCCCTTTCTAATTCCGGCCAAGACAAATTCCTGATACTGTTGGCGCGCTACGTCCAGGTTTTCGGCAAACTGCCCGAGGACCCATTCGATCTGAAGCCAGGATGGTGGCTGAGCATGCCCGGCAATCGCCTGGTAACTCGACCAGCCATACTGAGCAGGATGGTCTACCAACCCGGCGCGAACCGGATTGAGCACGATATATCGGCACAGTTCGAGCAGATAACTCTCCTTTTCAACGAGAACAGACTTATATCGCCCTTGAAAAAGATGCCCAACCCGACCATGCTCTCGGTTGAACTTCTGCGTATAAATCCCCCCCAACTGACGCATTCCCACAGAGAGATTGGCTTCCGGGGTTTCAATCAACAGATGATAATGGTTACCCATCAGACAATAGCCGTAGCAGAGCCACCGGTATTTGCTGATGACATCTGCCAGGACGGCAAGAAACTGGCGCCGATCGTCATCATTGAGAAAGATCGGCGCCCGAGCGTTGCCTCGTGCAGTCAGGTGATAGCTTGCCCCTGGGTATTCAATGCGGAGTGGTCTCGCCATGACTCCTTATAGCATCCAAAACAGCAAATAACAAGACCTGACCCCACTTATTCTGCGAGGGTGAAGGCGCCGTTCTTGACTTGCACCATGACCATCGAGTCGACGCCGAGGCCGTTGTGGTCCTCGGGGGTGATGTTATAGATGCCGGATACGCCGACGTAGCCGGTGGTGGCCTCGATGGCGTCACGCAGGGCCGCCTTGTCGGTGCCCACCTGTTTGATGGCGTTGGCGACCATC
>JAUVWB010000115.1 GCA_030604345.1 Desulfofustis sp.
CTGCTCTTCTCGGGAGAGGGTTCCTTCGATGCTTTTTGCCATCAACCCGCTCATCTCCTCATGGCCTCCGTCCTGCCGGTAATCGTTGAGCATCAGGCGGATGCCGCGGTCACTGCCGCGATCGAAGAACGAAAATGCCATTTTCCCGTAATCACGATGAATCAGATTACCTTTGCCGAACGTGCATCCGGTCAGGAACTGGATGGCATCGACGCCGCACATGTCGGTCTCGGTGACGCAGACCAGATCGGCGGCAGGGGTTTCGGGGAATTCCCGCGAGGCGTACTCGGCAGCGCGGATGCCAATGGCCAGGCCGGGACAGCGGTGGCCGTGGAAAGAGACGACACGGTCGATGACTTCTGCAGCATAGGAACAACTCATGATGATCTCCGCTGTTGGTTCAATGATCCGCCCGGTGGGGCAGGATGATGGTCTGGTTGTCGATGCGGTGGATGGCCACCCGGACACCGTACACCGCTTCGATGACTTCCGGGGTCAACTCGTCGCTGCCGCCGACGCTATGGATCCTGCCGTCTTTGAGGAAACAGAAACGGTCGCCGTAGCGCAACGCGCTGTTCAGGTCGTGCATGGTCATGACCGCGGCAATCTTATGCTCGCTGACTATCCTACGGATAATCGAGAGGATGTGCAATTGGTTCTTGAGATCGAGCGAGGCGGTCGGTTCGTCCAGTAGCAGTAAGCGCGGCTCCTGGACCAGTGCCCGGGCGATGGCGACTTTTTGCAACTCACCGCCGCTCAACTCGTCGATAAAGCGCAGGGCCAGGTGGCCCATGTGGAGCAGCGACAGGGCGCCGTCCACCAGGCGCAGATCCCGGTCGGCGACTCGCCAGTTCAGGTGCGGTTTGCGCCCCAGCAGAACCGTATCAAAGACGGTGAAACGCGCCGTTTCCGCCCGTTGCGGGACGTAGCCGATGAGACGGGCGATCTCTGTCGCCTTCATCGACAGGACGTCCCGGTTTTCCACCAGGATCGCGCCGTTGCTCGGTTTGTGGATGGCGTTGAGGCATTTGAGCAGAGTGGTCTTGCCCACCCCGTTGGGACCGAGGATGGCCAGCAATTGTCCCGGCTGCACCGCCAGATCGATGCGCTCGAGGACGGCCGTACCGTTATAGGCGAAGGCCAGGTCGTGAATGGCGATACTCAACGTCGACTCCTGAGGATGATGAGCCAGAAAAAGGCCGGGGCGCCGAGAAACGAGGTCAGCACCGAAACCGGCAGCACGTGGGGGAGCAGGATCAGCCGAGCCACGGTATCGGAGATGAGCAGCAGCAGGGCGCCGGCGATGATCGAGGCGGGCAGCAGGAAGCGGTGGTCGGCGCCGATAAGGCGCCGTACCAGGTGCGGGATGATCAGGCCCACGAAACCGATGATGCCGAGAAAGGCGATGATCACCGCAGTCAACAGGGAGGCCAGCAGCATGCCGGTCAGCCGCAGCCGCTCAACCCGGACGCCCAGGCTCTTGGCGGTCTCGTCGCCGCAGTCGATACCGTTGTAATTCCAACTGTTGAGAAGAAAGTAGAGGCAGCAAAGGGTCAATACCAGAAAGATGAATCCCAGCTCCGTCCAGCTGGCTCGGGCGGTGTCCCCGAAGGTCCAGAAGACCATGGCGGCCAGTTGCACGTCATCGGCAAAGAATTGCAGAAACATGGTTCCGGCGGTGAACAGTGAACCGAGCGCGACGCCGCTGAGTACCATGATTTCCGGCGTGGTGCCGCGCAGTCTGGTGATGGCGATGATCAAGGCCGCCGCCAGCAGGCTGAAGCAAAAAGCCGACCCGGTGGTCAGCAAAGGGTTGGTGACCGTGACGGCACCGACGCTGCCGGAGGTCATGGTACCGCCGCCCAGCAGCATGACCGCCAGGGCGGCACCGAAAGCGGCAGCATGAGAGATGCCCAGGGTGAACGGCGAGCCGAGCGGGTTGCGCAGGATCGATTGCATAACCGCGCCGGCAACGGCCAGCCCGGCCCCGGCTGCACAGGCGGCAAGGGCTTGGGGCAATCGTATCTGCCAGACGATGGCGTTCAACTGGCCGTCGGTCTGCAGGCCGAGCAGGGAGCTGGCCACTGCAGCCAGGGGGATGCGCGCTGCCCCGAGAGATACCGCGGCGACCAGCGAGCAAGCCAGCAGCACGGTGAGCAGGGCGACAAAGCTGACCTTGCGGCCGATATAGGCGCGGTAATCGGTTGGCAGCGAGCCGTGATCGAGATGCATGGCAATCAGTTGTCGGTCAATGGCACCGGGCGATAGGCGAGATTGCCGAAGAGCCGGTCCATCTCGGCAAAGACCGGCTTGCCGACCAGGAAGTGATAGATCTCGTCCGCCTTCTGTCTGGGGTCGATATCGGCAAAGCCTTCGGGATGGAGCAGGGTGCCGATGAAATAGCTGTTGGCCAGCAGCGAACCGTAGTTGGTGGTGTACCAGTTGTAGGGTAACACCCCGTAGACCTTGCCGTGACGAACTGCCGTCAAGGTCCGATAGGCAGGGTCGCTGTTCAATTCGTACAGGCCGCCGGCCTGGTCGCCCATCTGCAGTGTGGAGAGATCGAGAAAGAGGATATCCGGGTCCCAGGCGACGATCTGTTCCTTGGCGACCGTGCTGTGGGCCGGCAGATGTGCCTCTTGGTCATCACCGGCCGCGCGGTTGAAGGCGTTTACAAAACGAAAGGGTGGGTAGGTGGGCTCGGTGGAGGTGAAACCGTGGGGTCCGCGATAGGCGACCCCGCCCAGGTAGACCGATGGCCGTTGCTCGGTAGCGCCGATCAACGAGCGTTGCTGCAGATCGGCAATGGTCGTTTCGAAAAAGGTGATAACTGCCTCGGCTCGTTCCTGCCGCTGCAAAACGGTGCCGATCAAGCGAAGCGAGTCGTAGAATTGCTGCCGCTTGCTCACCAGGTCGCCGTAGTCGAGCACGATCACCGGGATCCCGGTCTTGGTCTGGAGTTCCACCGGGTCGTGACCGGCGGTGGAGGCGGTCTTGAAAATCACCTGTGGCTGCGGCGACAAGCTCAGGATCAACTCCGGATTGTCGTGCCCGCGGAATTGTCCGAAAACGGGCAGCTCTTTGAGTTCCGGATGGGCCAGGGCATACGGTCTGGCATCGAAGGTACTGCGTTTCGTTTCAATGTCGTCGACCGCCACCACCACGTCGATCGCCTGGAGAAAAGTGAGCAGCCGCAAGCAGCCGGAGCCGGAACCGATGATCCGCTCGACGTGATCCGGGACTTCGACCACCCTTCCCATGGCATCGGTTACCATGCGAGCTTGAATCAGGGATGGCAGGAGCAGGAGACATAGCAGGAGGAGGGGAAGGAGTCGCGCCAGCATGATGAAGAGACGAGGTCTTAGTGTGAAAAATTAAAAAAACATATTACGTATGTTTGCTCTTAACATGGGTCGAAGCCTCGGTCAAGGGAAAATCATACTTTTGTAAAATCGGTAATACCAATTTTGAGTGGGTCCCGAAGGAAGGTGTTATCGGTCTGTTCGATCTGTTTACGATGAGCCATCGGAACCACCTATTGGCGTCTCCCGCCGACTTGTGCTACAAAATGAGCCGATGTGAAACAAGCCTTGAGAGAAACGTCATGACGCCAAAAAACACACGGCTGACCACCACCGTCAAAGGGGCCGGCTGAGCATCGAAACTGGCTCCGGGGGACCTGGACCGGGTTTTGTGCGGGCTCGATATCCCCACCGACGAGCGGGTGCTGATCGGTATCGGTACCGCTGATGATGCGGGGGTTTACCTGATCTCCGAGGATCTGGCCCTGATCCAGACCGTCGATTTCTTTACCCCGATCGTCGACGATCCCTTTTCGTTCGGCCGTATTGCCGCCGCCAATTCCCTTTCCGACGTCTACGCCATGGGCGGACAACCGAAAACGGCCATGAATATCGTTGCCTTTCCGGTGCAGAAACTGGCCATCGAGATATTGCGCGACGTGCTTGCCGGTGGCATGGCGACTCTGCGGGAAGCGGGGGTGGCGCTGATCGGCGGGCACAGTATCGAGGATGACGAATTCAAGTACGGACTTTCGGTTTCCGGCTTTGTCCATCCCCAGAGGATCCTCGCCAACCAGGGATTGCGTCAGGGTGACCTGCTGATCCTGACCAAACCGCTCGGCACCGGTATCATCAATACCGCCATCAAGGGCGGTCTGGCCTCGGAACAGACGATTCGTCAGGTGACCGAACAGATGGCCCGGCTCAACGCCGATGCGGCCGCCGTCATGGCCGATTTCCCGATCTCGGCCTGCACCGACGTCACCGGCTTTGGTCTGCTCGGACACCTTGCCGAGATGATCAGCGGTACCACCAC
Source organism: Desulfofustis sp. (assembly GCA_030604345.1). Next base: position 4,339 of record JAUVWB010000115.1, read on the forward strand.
CGCGGTGCGGATCGACAGCGATCGGGTGCCGTTGCTGGCCGAGGCCGTGGAATTTGCCCGGATCGGATTCGTGCCGGCCGGCGCGTATCGAAATAAAGCCTTTCGCCAGCCGCTGCTGAACGTATCGCCGACGATCGATCCGATCCTGCTCGACGTGCTCTTTGACCCGCAGACCTCCGGCGGTCTGCTGCTGGGCTGTCCGGAGGCACGGGCCGAGGCCTTGCTGGCCCGCTTGCTGGCAGCGGGGGTAGAGCGGGCGGCGATCATCGGTAGTGTCGTTGCCGGCGACAAAGACCAGATCATCATCAGCTGACAGGTACAATTCCATGCACAAGACACTCGATGCTCGACAACTGGCCTGCCCCGGTCCGGTGCTTCAGGTCAAGGAGGCTCTGGAGGAGGGGCCGGTGACGACGCTGGAGGTGGTGGTCGACAACGAAGCGGCTCGAGAGAATGTGTCGCGTTTTCTACAATCCCGGGGATTTATTGTCGAGGTCACGAGGCGCGGGGCGGACCTTGTCGTGGCGGCCCACCGTACGGAGGCAGCGCAGCAAACCACCCTTCTGGAAGCCGGCGAGCGCGAGGCTGCCCCGGTCTCGTCCGCCGCCAGAAAGATCATGGTGGTTGTCGCGGCCGATGGCATGGGGCACGGCGATCAGGTCCTCGGCGCCAAGCTGTTGATCAACTATGTGAAGACCCTCAAAGAGATGGGACCGGACCTGTGGCGGCTGGTCTTCATCAACGGCGGCGTCACCTTGACCGTTACCGGTTCACCGGTACTTGACGAACTGCGTGCCTATGAGCGCAACGGAGTGGTCATCCTGGCGTGCGGCACCTGTCTCGAGCATTTCGGCCTGACCGCAGACAAAAAGGTGGGACAGACCACCAATATGCTCGATATCGTCACGGCAATGCAGCTTGCCGATTCGGTGATCACCATCGGTTAGTCGCCGCTTCGCTACCTTTCCCCTCTTCTGGCCAAGCGGTGCAGGATGGTACCTCGGTCAGCGTCCTCTGAGGTGATCTCGCCGGCGTCTCCGGCCCTTCAAACGCCCTTCTCTTTCCTGACAGAGGCGTTATGGTACAATGAACCATACCGGCGTCAACGATCGCGAACAGCAACCAGAGCAGGTGAGGAGGGTAGCCGCCATGATGGTTGAAAAAGACCACTCGGCACACAAGGAGAAACCACCGTATGCCAGCCCCGTCGATGAGGTCCTGCAGCGCTTGGGAAGCAGCGAGGAAGGCCTTAGCGCGTCTGCTGTGACGCAAAAAGCGGCGGTTGCCGGGCCCAACCGGTTGCCGGAACCGCCCCCGGAATCGATGCTCAAGCGGTTCCTCAGGCAGTTTCACGACCTCCTGATCTATGTGTTGCTCGCTTCGGCCGGTATCACCGCGCTGCTGGCCCATTGGCTCGATACCGGGGTCATCCTCGGCGTGGTGGTGATCAACGCCCTGATCGGTTTCGTTCAGGAGGGCCGGGCCGAGCAGGCACTGGCCGGTATCCGTCGACTCCTGTCGGCCACGGCTCGGGTCCGACGCGATGGCCGGTGGCAGGAGATCGAGGCGCAGATGCTGGTCCCCGGGGACATCGTCCGCCTGCGTTCCGGCGAC
>JAUVWB010000207.1 GCA_030604345.1 Desulfofustis sp.
CACGGGTATGGGGTAACCGGCGACATAACGGTGGACAACGGCGGCAAAGATGATCAGCACCGCCCCGGCCATGAGAAACGAGATGAACCATTCCTCAAGATGATCAAGAAATTTCATTGGCTCTGAATTCCCCCTGGAAGACGACGGGGCGGAGTGCTTGCGCCATCCGCCCCTGCATTGTCGACTGTTGATGTGCGATTATTTCTTGAAATCGACGGCCTTGTAAACAGCCTCTATGGTTTCCTTGCCAATGCGGTCAGCCATTTTGTCGTGGACGGGAATCAGCGCGGTCCTGAAGGCAACGCGATCCTGCAGGGAGGGGGTGATGATCTCGGTCTTGCCGGAAGCCTTGACCGAGGCCAGGTCCTTGTCGTTCATCTCCTTGGCGATTTTGTTGGCGTATTCGGTGGATTCAACCATGGCTGCTTCGAGCTGGGTACGGATGTCTGCCGGCAATTCCTCCCAGAACTTCTTGTTGACAATGACCGCGTAGCCCAGGTAGCCGTGATCGGTGAGGGCCAGATATTTCTGTACCTCATGCATTTTCTGGGTATAGAAGTTGGAAATAGGGTTTTCGGTGCCATCGACTACACCGGTCTGCAGCGCCTGGTAGACTTCGGAAAACGGCATGACCTGGGGGATGGCCTTGAGGGCGCGCATCTGCTCCTCCAGAACCTTGGAGGATTGAATGCGAAGTTTTTTGCCACGCAGATCGTTGGGTGTCTTGATCGGAATGTTGGCGGAAAAGGATTTGAAACCGTTGTCCCAGTATGCGAGTCCCTTGATGCCCTTCGGCTCCAGTTTGGCAAGCAACTGCTGACCGACCGGGCCCTGGGTGACTTTGCGCAGATCGACATAGTCGTTGAAGATATAGGGAAGATCGAACACCTCGAAATCTCTGACGCCCAGAGGTCCGAATTTGGCCAGCGACGGCGCCAGCATCTGTACGGCGCCCAACTGGAGCGCTTCCATCTCTTCCTTGTCTTTATACAGCTGGCTGTTGGGATAGACTTCGACCTTGACCTTGCCCTTGGTCATTTCTTCGGCTTTCTGTTTGAAATGCTCGGCAGCCAATCCCTTTGGGGTGTCGACGGCGACCACATGGCTGAATTTGATCACGATGGGTTCGGCCTGGACAAGACCGGCAAGCAGGAATGAGCAAGCACCAACCAGAAACAGCGACTTCGTTACCTTGTTCAACATACTACGTCCCCCTTTAGCTTGATGAGTAAACCGTTTTGGTCAATGAAAAGAGTGGAGCATTTTTTCAATGGCCATTGCGTCGTGAAGCGGATGCACTTTAAACGATCAAAAAACTTTGACCAAGAAAAAACGGAAGACCTCGTTTAAATAACCCTTTGAGCAGATAGGGTTGGGGAGAAGCGGGAGGTAAAGGGGAATAAAAATGGTCCCACAATGAAGGGCTGCGAGTGTGGACGGAAGTATGGGACGGTTGTCACTTGTGGAGGTGAGGAAGGGGATACCTGGGGTCATGAAGCGGATAAAAGAAGCCGGTACGGACATATGTCCGTACCGGCTTGAATGCAGGGTGTTGAGTTTTTGCCGCTAGTGTCGATCAATGATCGATGGTGAACGATGCCTTGAGAAACTCCCTGTTCAACCGGGCAATGTTACGGATGGTGATGCCCTTGGGGCAGACATTCTCGCACTCACGCTCGTTGCCGCAGTTACCGAAACCATCCTTGTCCATCTGCATGACCATGGCAATGGCGCGTTTTTTAGCCTCCAATTGACCCTGGGGAAGAAGGGCCAATTGAGAAACCTTGGCACCGAGAAAGAGCATCGGGGTGCCGTTGGGACAGGCGGCTGCACAGGCCCCGCAGCCGATACAGGCGGCGGCGTCCATGGCCTGCTCGGCCACATGCTGCGGAATGAGGATGGTATTGCCGTCCTGGGGTGATCCGGTGTTGACGGATACAAAGCCACCGGCGGCAATGATACGGTCAAGGGCGGACCGGTCGACGATCAGGTCCTTGATGATCGGGAAGCCCTGTGAGCGGAACGGTTCGATGACGATGGTGTCGCCGTTCTTGAAGCGCCGCATGTGCAGTTGGCACAGAGTTGTTTCCTTGTCGGGGCCATGGGCTGTGCCGTTGACCACCGCACCACACATGCCGCAGATGCCTTCACGGCAGTCGTGGTCAAAGGCGATGGGCTCGAGCCCTTTAATGGTGAGCCATTCATTCAGCACATCGATCATCTCCAGGAAAGAGCTGTCGGTACTGATATCCTTGAGAGCATGTTCCTCAAAAGCGCCTTGAGCCAGAGGACCATTCTGTCGCCATATTTTTACTATTATATTGATCGTTTTCGATGACATGTTCTTTCTTCTGCGTTGTATTTTAAACTTCAGTGATGGATCCGTTTATACAAGTGTACTCCAGGAATGCGTTACTTGTAGCTACGCTGCGAAGGAATGACATATTCGAAGGTCAGCGGTTCCTTGTGCAGTGCAGGGGCGGTCCCTTGACCTTTGTATTCCCAAACGCCGACGAAACTGAAATTCGCATCGTCACGTTTGGCTTCGTTTTCCTCGGTTTGGCTTTCCTCTCTGAAGTGACCGCCGCAGGACTCCTCGCGTTGCAGGGCATCGCGGACCATGAGTTCGCCGAACTCAAGGAAGTCGGCCACGCGGCCGGCGCGTTCAAGTGACTGGTTGAGTTCCTGGCCGGATCCTGGAACCACAACATTCTCCCAGAACTCGGCACGAATCTCTGGGATCCGCTTCAGGGCCAGTTCCAACCCTTCCTTATTCCTGGCCATGCCACAGTAATCCCACATGATCTTGCCAAGTTCCTTGTGGTAGTGGTCGACGGTCTGGCCACCCTTGCCGCTTCTGGTGTTCTTCATGAGCTTGTTGACCTGCTCCTTGACCTCATTGGCGACAGTCTCGAAAGCGGGATCGTTAGTGTTGGTTGGCACCGGCGGGACGGTGGCCAAGTAGTTGCCGATGGTGTAGGGCAACACGAAATAACCGTCGGCCAGACCCTGCATCAGAGCCGAAGCTCCCAGGCGGTTGGCACCATGATCGGAGAAGTTGCATTCGCCGGTGGCGTACAGACCGGGGACAGTGGTCATCAGATGATAGTCGACCCAAAGGCCACCCATGGTGTAGTGGATGGCAGGATAGATCTGCATCGGCTCCTTGGTCGGATCGCTGTCGGTGATCTTTTGATACATATGGAACAGGTTGCCATATTTTCTCATGACCACATCCAAACCATCCCGTTTGATAGCGTCGGCAAAATCGAGATACACACCGAGTCCAGACTCGCCGATACCGTTGCCCTCGTCACAGGCCAGTTTGGCATTCCGAGAGGCCACGTCACGGGGAACAAGGTTACCAAACGAGGGGTATTTCCGCTCGAGGTAGTAATCACGTTCACTATCCGGGATATCGTTGGGATGCCGTTTGTCACCCTTGGCCTTGGGAACCCATACCCGGCCATCATTGCGGAGGCTCTCGCTCATGAGGGTCAGCTTGGACTGGAATTCTCCGTGGACCGGGATACAGGTCGGGTGGATCTGGACAAAGCAAGGGTTGGCGAAACCGGCGCCACGTTTGTAGGAGCGCCATGCGGCGGTGACATTCGAGGCCATGGCATTGGTGGACAGGAAGTAGACGTTGCCATAGCCGCCGGTTGCCAGAACAACAGCATGGGCGGAGTACTTTTCGATTTCGCCGGTTATCAGGTTGCGGACAATGATCCCTTTGGCCACACCGTCGACAACGACGAGATCCATCATCTCCCGGCGGGTGTACATTTTAACCTTGCCGGTATTCACCTGACGCATCATGGCTGAATAAGCGCCCAGGAGCAACTGCTGACCCGTCTGGCCTCTGGCATAAAAAGTACGGGAGACCTGGGCGCCGCCAAAGGAACGGTTGGCCAGGGTTCCGCCATATTCACGGGCAAAGGGTACGCCTTGGGCGACACATTGGTCGATGATGTTGTTGGCAACCTGGGCAAGGCGATAGACGTTGGCCTCGCGGGCACGGAAGTCGCCACCTTTGACAGTGTCATAGAACAGGCGGAAGATTGAATCGCCGTCACCCTGGTAATTCTTGGCGGCGTTGATGCCTCCCTGGGCGGCGATGGAATGGGCGCGACGGGGACTGTCCTGGATACAGAAC
>JAUVWB010000154.1 GCA_030604345.1 Desulfofustis sp.
ACTCGACCACCAGCACCCCGGTGTACCAGGTGAAGTAGCAAGAAATGGCTGCCGCCACAGCCAGGCACCAATATTCCAGGGCCAGGGCCACCTTGCTGGGAAGATGTGAGATGAGAATCGTGACGCGAATATGCGCGCCTTCCCGCAGGGAATGGGCCAGGGCGAGAAAGGAAGCGGCCGCCAGGAAAAAACCGGTAAAGTCAGCGTACGAGGGGATTGTCAGGCCGATGGCGGTACCCCGGACGAGGGTGCTGAGTCGGTCTATCAGGTTGAGGCTCACCTGAGCGATGACCACCAGCGTGATAGCCGCAATAAAGAAAGCGGCAAGCCAGCCGCTGGCCAGGTAGACCACGTCGAGAGCTTTTCGCATCGAAGCCTCGCTTATACAACGGAGAACGGGCCCGACCATGCTCTGTCCGGCCCGCTCAGGGTCTTGCTTAGTTGCCGAAGGCCTGCAGCAGGGTTTCTCCCTCGGCGCCGGCGGCCTGTTTCCACTCGACGAGCATCTCCTCGCCGACTTTCTTCAAGCCGGCCATCAATTCCTCGCTTGGCTCGACAACGGTCATGCCGTTGTCTTTCAGGACCGCGATCTGGTCGGAATTCTCTTTGCGGCTCATCTCCCAGCCGCGTTTCTCGGCGTTGGCGGCGGCGGTCAACACAGCCTGCTGGATATCCTGATCAAGCTTTTGGAACGCACGCTGGTTGACGACCACAATGTTTTTCGGCACCCAGGCCTGGATGTCGGTGAAGTGGGAAACGAAGTCCCAGGCTTTGGAGTCGGCGCCGGTGGACGGCGAGGTAATCATTGCCTCGACTCGGCCGGTGGCAAACGCCTGGGGGATATCGGGCACTTCGACCTGAGTTGGGGCGGCCCCCACCAGATTGGCCAACTTCTCCAGAGTGGCGTTGTAGGTCCTGAACTTGATACCCTTGAGGTCCTCTACCGTATTGATCGGCTTTTTCGTGTACAGGCCTTGCGGCGGCCAGGCAACGGAGAACAGCGGCATCAGCGACTGCTTTTCGAGCAAACCGGTGATGATCGGTTTTTGGGCTTGCCACAATTTCTCTGCGTCTTCGTAGTTGGTGGCCAAAAACGGCTGGGAATCGGCGCCAAATACCGGATTTTCGTTGGAGAGCAGGGAGACGAAAAATTCGCCGATGGGCACTTGACCACCGCGAACCGCGTTTTTGATCTCCGGATGTTTGAACAGCGATCCGGCCGAGTGGATCTTGATGTCCAGCCGACCATTGGTTGCCTGTCTCACTTCATCGGCGAACTGCATGATGTTCTGGGTGTGGAATGTTTTGTCCGGGTAGGGGGTCGGCATGTCCCAGGTGATGGCGTCGGCCGCCTGGACTCCGGTGGCAACACCGCACAGAAAAAGACCGGATAGTAGGCTGTGAACGAGTGACTTGATCCGCTTCATGGCACGCTCCTCCTTAAAAGTAGTGGTGGAAAGACAGGTACTATCGGGGAAAACCTACCACAAACAGGCAATAAATGGCACGGAATATGAGCTTGCAATTCCATGGTGCCAATGGCACTATGGCATTATGTTGACAAATTGTCGATAAAAAATAGTTACAATCCTCTTCGACATTCCCGTTCAGCCCCCTTCAATGCAGGAACGACTATGGACCTTAAAAAAAACGGAACCTGGCGGATCTGGGTCGATCGCGGCGGTACGTTCACCGACGTGGTTGCGCGCCGTCCGGATGGGGTGATCGTCACCCATAAACTGCTGTCAGAAAATCCGGAACAGTACACCGACGCCGCTGTCCAGGGGATTCGTGATCTGCTCGGTCTGCGGACGGCGGAGCCCATTCCGACCGAGATGATCGAGCATGTGAAGATGGGTACCACCGTGGCCACCAACGCCCTGCTCGAGCGAACCGGAGACCGGACCCTGCTCCTCATCACCAAAGGGTTTGGCGATGCCCTGCGGATCGGCTACCAGAACCGGCCCCGTCTCTTCGACCGGCACATCATCCTGCCCGAATTGTTGTACGAGCGCGTGGCGGAAGTGAACGAGCGCCTGGACGCCCGGGGCGAAGTGATCGTCCCGCTCGACGAGCAGGGTGTCGTTCGTCGTCTGGAGGAAGCCTATGCCGATGGTGTCCGCGCCGTTGCCATTGTCTTTCTGCACGCCTATCGCTATCCCGACCACGAGCGACGAGCGGCGGAGCTTGCCCGTTCGCTCGGGTTCACGCAGGTATCCACCAGCCACGAGGCAAGTCCGTTGATGAAAGTGGTACCACGCGGTGACACCACCGTGGTCGATGCCTATCTCTCCCCGATTTTACGCCTTTATGTCGATCAGGTGGCCACGGAGTTGAGTAGTTCGGGCGCCGCGGCGCCGCGCCTGATGTTCATGCAGTCCAACGGCGGCTTGACCGATGCCCGCATGTTTCAGGGACGTGATGCCATCCTGTCCGGTCCGGCGGGCGGCGTGGTCGGCATGGCCAAGACCGGTGAGATGAGCGGCTATCGGAAACTGATAGGCTTTGACATGGGCGGTACCTCCACCGATGTCGCCCATTATGACGGGGTCTACGAACGGAGCTTCGAGACGATGGTCGCCGGAGTGCGGATGCGGGCTCCGATGATGCACATCCATACCGTCGCGGCCGGCGGCGGTTCTATCCTGCATTTCGATGGGGCCCGTTACCGGGTCGGGCCTGATTCCGCCGGTGCCAACCCTGGCCCGGTCTGCTACCGCCGGGGCGGGCCGCTCACCGTGACCGACTGTAACGTCATGCTCGGCAAAATTCAGCCCGACTTTTTCCCCCATGTCTTCGGTGTCAGCGGTGATCAGCGACTGGATCGGGAGGCGGTCGCGCAACGCTTCGCCGCTCTGGCGGAAACCATTGCTGCCGCCACCGGATTAGCGGTTCAACCGCCGGAACAGGTGGCCGATGGGTTTCTCCGTATCGCCGTGGAAAACATGGCCAATGCCATCAAGAAGATTTCGGTTCAACGGGGTCACGACATCACCGGCTACACCATGAACTGCTTTGGCGGGGCCGGGGGGCAGCATGCCTGCCTGGTTGCCGACGCGCTCGGCATGAAGCGCATCTTCCTGCACCCGTTTGCCGGGGTGTTGTCGGCGTATGGCATGGGGCTGGCGGATATCACCGCCATGCGTGAGGCCCAGATCGAATGCGAGCTTGACGGGCAGGCCCTGGAGGTCATCGAACAGCGGAGTCGGCCCCTGGAGGCACAAGCTCGGCAGGAAGTGGCGGAACAGGGCGTGGCCGAAGAGGAGATCGTCGTCGTACGCCGGGTGCATATCCGCTACGACGGTACCGACACCTCGCTGCCGGTAAACGCCGGCGGCCTTGTCGAGATGCGGGAGGCCTTCGAACAGGCCCATCGCCAGCGCTTCGGGTTCATCGCCCGGGAGCGCCGGTTGATGGTGGAGGCGGTGTCGATCGAGGCCGTTGGCTCCGGTGAAGCGCAACAAGATGAGACGATCCGGGCGGAAAGCCACGGGGCGCCAGGTGCTGAGCTGGCTCGCGCTGAGGTCTTCATGGCCGGTCAGTGGCACTCGACGCCGCTCTTTGAGCGTTCTTCCTTGCAGACGGGGCAGCAGGTTGACGGCCCGGCGATCATCATCGAACCGACTTCCACCATCGTCGTCGAACCCGGCTGGCGGGCCGAGATGAACAATCATCACCATCTCATTCTCACCCGATACCTGTCGCGTCCCCAGGCGGAGGCGGTGGGCACCCACGTTGACCCGGTGATGCTCGAGGTGTTCAACAACCTGTTCATGTCCATCGCTGAACAGATGGGTGCAACGTTGGCCAATACCGCCTATTCGGTCAATATCAAGGAGCGGCTCGATTTCTCCTGCGCCGTATTCAACGCCCATGGCGATCTGGTTGCCAATGCCCCCCATGTTCCGGTGCATCTCGGTTCGATGAGTGATTCGGTTAAGACAATCATCCGGGAAAACCGCGGAACCATGCAGCCTGGTTCGGTGTACATGCTCAACGCCCCGTACAACGGCGGCACCCACTTGCCTGACGTGACCGTTGTGACGCCGGTTTTTGACGAGGCCGGCCAAGACATTCTCTTCTATGTGGGGTCGCGCGGACACCATGCCGATATCGGCGGCCGGACACCGGGTTCGTCGCCGCCCGACAGCAGGCACATCGACGAGGAAGGAGTGTTGATCGACAACTTCCTTCTGGTCGAGGGGGGTCGCTTGCGCGAGGCGGAGACGCGGCAGCTGTTGGCATCGGGGCCTTATCCCTGCCGCAATATCGAGCAGAACATGGCCGACCTGACCGCCCAGATTGCCGCCAACGAGACCGGGGTCAGCGAATTGCGCACAATGGTCCACCAGTTCGGACTCGATGTGGTTCAGGCCTATATGCAGCATGTCCAGGACAACGCCGAGGAATCGGTGCGGCGGGTGCTCGACGTTCTCAAGGAAGGCCGGTTCGTCAACCGCCTCGACGGAGGTCAGCAGATAGCCGTCGATATTTCGGTTGATCGGGAGCGGCGCGAGGCGATTATCGATTTCACCGGGACGTCGCCGCAGCATCCCGGCAATTACAACGCGCCGCTGGCCGTCTGCCGGGCGGCTGTATTGTATGTCTTTCGCACGCTGGTGGCCGATGAGATCCCGCTCAATGAGGGATGCCTTAAGCCGCTGAGGATTGTGGTGCCGCCGGGAACCATGATCAACCCCAGTTATCCGGCAGCAGTCATTGCCGGTAACACCGAGGTGTCGCAGGCGATTACCGATACGCTTTTCGGAGCGCTCGGGGTGCTCGCCGCTTCGCAGGGGACGATGAACAATTTCGTCTACGGCAATAAAACCTACCAGAATTATGAGACCATCTGCGGGGGGACCGGCGCCGGTCCGGATCATCCTGGGACCAGCGCGGTACACAGCCACATGACGAACACTCGGATGACCGATCCGGAGGTGATCGAATGGCGCTTCCCGGTGCGTCTCGAGTCCTTTTCCATCAGAAAGGGATCCGGCGGGCGC
>JAUVWB010000020.1 GCA_030604345.1 Desulfofustis sp.
ACTCGGCAGCGACGATCTATCCAATAACGTTGATGGAACGATTGAACTCAAGGCTGATGGAAACACTTTTGACATCTGGGAAAACGTCCAAACCAACATGGACAAGATAATCGCCCTGTGGAGCACAACAGCGGTTACGGAAGGTGCGGATCAAACGGGCCAACCAGCAGCGGCAGAAACCCCTGCCAATGCCCCGGCCGATGCGGCGCAGGTCATGGCAACACGGCAGATCTCATCAGGCGGCGTCACCTATCTTATCGACAAGCCGGTGGGCATTATAACGGTAACGGCCCCTCGCCCCCTGCTTGATGAATTACAGAAATATTTCAACACGCTGACCTCCGAACTCTACAAGCAGATCGCCATAGAAGCCAAAATCATCGAGGTCCAACTTACCGATAATTCTTCAATCGGTATTAACTGGAATAGCGTTCTGAAAAACTTCGACATTACGGGCACCGTCACCTTCGGCGATCCCAATAGGGGGGGGCAAGTGTGGCCATATGTCAGCTCAAATAATTCCAAATTCGACGATGGCTTCGAGCACGGAAATATCTACGATCCCACTCGATTCATCTCGAAACTTGCAATCAATCCCGCGAACTTCGACATTTTCCTTAACGCCCTTGAAACGCAAGGGGACACCCAAGTGTTGTCGAATCCTAAAATCAGCGTCCTGAACGGCCAACCGGCTTTAATAACCGTTGGCCGGAATGTCACCTACATCGAGAGTGTGGAGGCTGACTTAGACAGCGAGACTGGTATCATAACCTATTCGACAGAAACCGAGCGTATTCTTTCCGGCATCGGCATGGTGCTCACGGCAACCATCCTGGACGACCGGGAGATCATCATGAATCTCGTACCGATCACATCTGAACTTGTTGAACCGATAGAATATCGAGAATTCGGCACGCTGGGAACCGCAATAGGTCTGCCGGTAGTCAATGTTCGAGAGATGAGCACGACGGTACGGGTGAAAGACAATGAAATGTTGGTCATTGGCGGGTTGATCAGTGATACCAAGGACACCGACAGCAATTTCTTCCCATTACTCGGCAAGGTCCCGGTTCTCCGCTATCTGTTTGGCTACGAGGAAAAAGTTAACGAGAAGCGTGAGCTGATAATCCTATTGAAGCCGCGAATCATTTAGGTTGCTTAGCTACAGTTTTCGAGGTCATCATTTCATCATTAAGGCAGGGAGATTATCATGAACAGGCTGAAATATCTGATCGTCGGATTTTTAGCATTGCTGGTGGCCGGTTGCGGCCAGACCGTCGTCGAGACGCTCAACGTTCCCCAGGGACCGGGGCAAAACGGGCCAGGGCAAGGAAAGACTGCGGTCATTCTGCCATTTGCCGATTACACCTTTGCGGACAATCTGGCATCAGCCCATCGCCGTAACCTGCAAATTACCGAGTCCCTGACCGACCGCCTGGTGGCCAACGGCTTTCGCTTACCGGTACAAGAGGATGTGTTCCGCTTTATGGTCGATCAGAACCTGATCAACCTGGTGGCTTATGAAGAAAGTCACTCCACCTCGTTGAACAATGAGTTGGCCGGCGAGTGGTCTTCGGTCATGAAGGAGAAGATCCGCGGATACATCCTGCAACAACAAGTCGCCCGCGACAATAAAGCCGTCTCGTCGCCGGGAACACACGGCCTGACCACTAACAATATCCGCAAGATCGGCCGGCAATTCCAGGCTGATTACATCATCCGTGGCCGCGTATTGGAATTCAAGACTCGCCAGGAAGCCACCTGGGAGCCTTGGAAGAAGGGCGTCCTTCCCTTCGTGCTTGGCGGCAGCAGCAGGATCGCCTACGGCTTTGCCGCCTCGGATCAGTATGACCGCTGGGAGCAGATGACCGCCGGAGCCACCTGGGGTGGGCTGATCGGCTACGAGACAGAGTGGCCGTATGATCCCGATTCGGGCCGCACCTATTTCGGTGCCAGCAATTCCACCACCAACTCCATTTTCTGGGCTGCTGCCGGAGCGGTCTTTGGAGATCAGGCGTTCAACAGCGGCCGCGTCGACCAGGCGGTGGTGCAGATGAGAATCTGGGTTCAGGAGGCCGCTACCGGAAACATCGTCTGGACAAATCGAGTTCGGGTCCAGGTTTCTCCGGAATCTTTTTTCTCCGACAACCAGTATGATGCCTTGTTCGACAGTGCCATCGAAAAGGCGGTCACCAGCCTGGTGGACGATTTCGTGGCTTACGGTCTCTGATTTTCGATTACCACCTGCCGAAGCACAAACGCCTCCGCGACCTATGGTCGCGGAGGCGTTTGTTTTTTCCTCGTAAAAATGCTGCAGCCTATCAGTTGGAAGGAGATTTCTCCTTCTGCGCATTCTGAAAAAGGGCCAGAAAATTGATCGGTTCCATCAGGAACGGCATGAATCCGCCATCGACTGCGGCCTGACTGACCACCTGCCGGGTAAAGGGGAAAAGCATGGTCGGACACTCCACCCCGAGGATCATGGCCAGATGTTTTTCTGGAATATGTTTGAGGAGAAATATACCGGCGTGCTCGACTTCGAGCATGAACAACACCTTGTCCTCTTCACCCTTACTAACGACCTTGGCGTTGATCTCCAAAGACACCTCCCAGTGATCATCGCCAATCTTGCGGTTGTTCATTTTCAAGTTCAGCTCCACATTCGGCTCACTCTTTTGTGTGGCACGAAAGACCTCTGGTGCATTGGGATTCTCAAAGGATAGATCCTTTATGTACATCTTCTGCAGGCGCAGAATCGGTTTTTCTTTGTTCTCGGTGGCACTCTCGTTTTCCGCCATGTCAACTCCTTGTGGTTATTGGTTTTATCGCGCAGTTTTCAGAACAATAGTGAAGATCAGAGTAACAGGTGCATAACCGCCGGCGCAAGGCTTTTACCGTCCCCAGGGGCAAGAAACGTCACGCCCATGGAAGCAAGAACGGCTTCCTAGTGGAGATTGGCTCCATCGATTCCTTCATCTTCCAAGATCTGCTTCACAAATCTGCCGGTGTACGAGCCAGCGCATTGCGCGACCTGCTCGGGTGTCCCGGCGGCGACAATGGTCCCTCCTTGATCACCGCCTTCCGGTCCCACATCGATGACCCAATCGGCGGTCTTGATAACGTCCAGGTTGTGTTCGATGACCACCACGGTGTTCCCCTGATCGACCAGCCGGTTCAGTACGCCCAGCAGGTGTTGGATGTCGGCTGGATGCAGCCCGGTGGTCGGCTCATCAAGGATATAAAGGGTCCGTCCGGTACTGCGAGCCGACAATTCCCGAGCCAGTTTGACCCGCTGCGCCTCACCTCCGGACAGGGTGACCGATGATTGACCCAGCTTGATATAGCCGAGCCCCACATCGACGAGCGTCTGGAGCTTGCTCTTGAGCACCGGCACGTGTTCGAAAAAGCTCAAGGCCTCGGTCACGGTCATGGCCAAAACATCATGAATCGAGCGATCCTTGTAGAGGATCTCCAGAGTCTCTTGGTTGTACCTTCGGCCTTGGCACCGTTCACAAACCACGTAGACATCAGGCAGAAAGTGCATGGCAATGCGCAGCACACCATCTCCGTCACAGGCCTCGCAACGACCGCCCTTGAGGTTGAAGCTGAAACGGCCCGGCTGATAGCCCCGGGCGCGCGCCTCCGGCAGGCGGGCAAACAGTTCCCGGATCGGCGTAAAGACGCCCGTATACGTAGCCGGATTGGAACGGGGCGTACGACCGATCGGACTCTGATCGATATCGACCACCTTGTCGATCAGATCGCAGCCGCTGAGCACGGCCCCGTGCTTCTCAGCGGTCTGTTTTTTAGCGGCTTTTGCCTGTTTGGCAAGAGGGTAGAGCGTCTCCATGACCAGACTGCTCTTGCCGGAACCGGAAACCCCGGTAACCACGGTCATGACGCCAAGCGGGAAAGAAACCCGAACCTGCCTCAGGTTGTTGACGGAAGCTCCCACCAGCTGGAGTTCATGTCGTTTTTTACCATGTGTTGTCGGCTTCCTACGGCGACCGGGAAGCAGGATCGATTTTCGCCCGGACAGATACGCACCGGTCTCCGATTGCTGACAATCGAGCAGCCCGACGACGGAACCGGTATACACCACGCTGCCGCCGTGCACCCCGGCTCCCGGCCCCATGTCAAGGACATGGTCGGCGGAAAGAATCGTATCGCTGTCGTGCTCGACAACGATGACGGTGTTGCCCAGGTCCCGCAATTCGATCAGCGTGTTGATCAGCTTCTGGTTGTCCCGTTGATGGAGACCGATACTCGGTTCATCGAGGATGTAAAGCACTCCAGCCAACCGGGAACCAATCTGAGAAGCCAGGCGGATCCGCTGGGCCTCTCCACCGGACAGGGTGCCGGAGCGCCGCGACAAGGTAAGATAGCCGAGCCCGACGTCCTCGAGAAAGGAGAGGCGATCGACAATCTCCTTGAGGATCGGCTCACCGATTTTTCGTTCCCGCTCGGAAAACGGAAGCAGCGGCAGGTTGCGCAGGAGCAGGGAGATAGACAATTCGGTCAACCCAAAGATATGGTGGGACCCGATCCGCACCGCCAGGGCTTCCGGCTTCAGACGAGCCCCGTTGCAGACCGGGCAGAGCTGTTCATTCATGTACCGCCCCAACTCCTCCCGAATCATCGGCGACTGCGTTTCGAGGAATCGTCGATCCAGTTGGGGTATGACCCCCTCAAATCGCTGCACGGCGGTCATCACTCTCCGGCCCTTTTGGTAATGGAAGGTGATCTCCTCGGTCCCCGATCCGTAGAGCACCGCCCGGCGCTGTTTCGCCGTCAACTCGCCGAACGGGGTGTCAAGCGTGAAGCCATAGTGACGGGCCACATCGGCAAGCATCTGTCCGGTATAGGTGGCTTCATTGCGCCATCCCCAGGGGGCAATGGCGCCGTCGGCAATGGCCCGCGACGCATCCGGGACCACCAGATCCTCATCAAAGAATTGTTTCACCCCGAGGCCGCCGCACTCGGGACAAGCGCCTTGCGGGTTGTTGAAGGAAAAGAGTTGGGTGGAAAGCCGCGGCAAGGAGATGTTGCAGCGATGGCACGCGGCCAATTCGCTGAACAATTGTTCCCGCTTGTCGTCGGGAAACAAGGTCAGCAAAAAGCCCCCGGTAACCTTTACGGCGGTGGCGATCGAATCGGACAACCGCCTTCGCACCGAAGGCTGCAATACCAAACGGTCTACCACGATATCGATGGACTGTTTTTTGTTCTTGTCCAACTCCTCGATTTCATCGGCATGGATGATCTGGCCGTTGAGCCTGATCCGGACAAACCCCTCTTTGCGGATTCTCGCCAACAGTTGTTCGTGACGTCCCTTGCGCTGGGTCACCATCGGCGCCAGCAGGATGACCTTGGTCCCCTCCGGTTCGGCCAGCAGGGTATTGACCATGTCCTCGATCGACTGAGAGCGGATTTCCTCCCCGCACTGGGGACAAGTCGGACGACCGCACCGCGCAAAGAGCAGACGCAGATGGTCGTAGATCTCGGTGACCGTGCCCACCGTCGAACGCGGGTTTTTGCTGGTTGTTTTCTGCTCTATGGAAACGGCGGGAGACAAGCCTTCCAGGGAATCCACATCGGGCTTGTCCATCTGCCCGAGAAACTGGCGGGCATAGGTGGATAGAGATTCCACGTAACGCCGCTGGCCTTCGGCATAGAGCGTATCGAAGGCGAGGGTGGATTTCCCTGAACCGGATAGACCGGTAAAAACGATCAGCGCATTCCGCGGCAGATCCACATCGATATTCTTCAAATTGTGCATCCGCGCTCCACGGATACGCAACACCTGTGGTTCCATGACGCTCCTATTATCCTCCGGTAGTGGTCGTCCCGGCTGTCAGCTCAGCAAACGCTGATGCTCGACCTTGATGCAACGATCCATGATACAGGTCATCCCGGCCGCTTCCACCAACCGTGCTGCCTCTTCGTTGACAATTCCCTGCTGCAGCCAAAGCACCTTTGCGCCAATGGCGATGGCCTGCTGCGCTATCGGCAGCACCTCTTCCGCCCGTCGAAAGACATCGACAATATCTACCGGCTCGGGGATTGCGGCAAGGTCGGGATAACAGGGTTCGCCAAGGATCCGGTCCTGACCCGGATTGACGGGAACAATACGGTACCCGACCTGCTGGAGGTAGCGAGCCACCCCATTGCTCGGGCGATTCTCTTTTGGCGACAAACCAACCACGGCGATCACCTTCGCCGATCGCAGAAAGGGTCTGATGAGATGATCTTGAGGGTCGATTATCATGGCTCTCCTCGCACGGTCTGAAATGATGCCCGGTTTCGGGCGGGAGAATATAGTGCTGATCTGCTGGACAAAAGTCAAGTTAGCAATTATAAACTGGACAGCGGTGCCGGCAGCTTCCGACCGCCGCGCAACGCCACACTCAGCCAACAACCATGCGCAGCCGCGCATCAAGGAGCATGCATGAACTTCCAGGATATCATCTTTGCGCTTGACACCTTCTGGGCCGAGCAGGGGTGCGTTATTCAGCAACCCTATGACATGGAGGTCGGCGCCGGAACCTTTCACCCGGCTACGCTTCTGCGCTCCCTCGGTCCCGAGCCGTGGAAAGCCGCCTACCCGCAACCTTCACGGCGACCGACCGACGGCCGTTACGGGGAGAACCCGAACCGTCTGCAACACTATTATCAGTATCAGGTGGTGATCAAGCCTTCACCGCTCACTATCCAGCATCTTTATCTGGAAAGCCTGAAACGCTTTGGCCTCGATCTCCTCGAACATGACATCCGCTTCGTCGAAGACGACTGGGAATCACCAACCTTGGGCGCCTGGGGCCTTGGCTGGGAGGTATGGCTGGACGGCATGGAGATCACCCAATTCACCTATTTCCAGCAAGCCGGCTCGATCGACCTGCATCCGATCACCGTCGAGATCACCTACGGCCTGGAGCGCATCGCCATGTATCTCCAGGGAGTGAACAGCGTCTACGACATCGCCTGGAACGATACGGTCTCTTATGGTGATATCTTCCATCGAGCCGAAATCGAATTTTCCACCTTCAACTTCGAAGAGGCCCCAGTCGACAAGATGATCGGCTTCTTCAACAGCTTCGAGGAAGAAGCCCACAAGCTGGTGGGCAAGGGCCTGATCTTACCGGCCTACGACTACTGCCTGAAGTGTTCGCACACGTTCAATCTGCTCGATGCCCGCAAGGCGATCAGCGTTGCCGAACGAACCCGGTACATTGGCAGGATTAGAAATATTGCCAGAAAAGTAGCAGAAGGATATGTCGCGCAACGGGAGACATTGGGCTTTCCGTTGCTGAAGAAAGAGACGGCCTGAGGAACTTTGGCGGAAGTGCATGGGAATCGAACCCACCTAGCAGGCTATCAACCCGCTACACCGGATTTGAAGTCCGGGAGAGCCACCAGTGCCCTATCCACTTCCTCACGCGGCCATTAATCACGTTGATCAATCGCACAGATTAATTAATATTGACCGAGAAAGCAACTTATTATTATATTGCCTTGTTTGTATGGTATCCTTGTCCAAATCATTGATCCAGGTGGCGTGACGTAATCATATGCAGTGTGAAAGACTGATCAAGCTGGTCAAATCGTGGTATCTGAGCGTGAAAGAAGAAACCATGGCGCCGGCTCGCATGGTTCAGTTCATGAAACAGCACGTCGCTTCCTGCAGCGTCTGTAAAGAAGACCCGGACGTCGGGGAAGAGATCGATAAGATCACCGATATCATTCTGCCGGAGTCCAAGATACCCAAAGCCGTCCGTCAAAAACAGGATTTCGACGACGACGATGATTTCGACGACGAAGAAGAAACGGATGAGGAGACCGACGAAGAGTCAGAAGAAGAAGACAGCGACGAAGAGTTCGAAGACGAAGACTTCAGCGAAGACGAAGACGCCATAGCCGAGGAGGACGAGAACGACGACTTCTGATCACTCTCCCCCGGCATACCTTTTATACGTCTCTCACCCCTTTTCCGGCCGGATCAACGGAAAAAGGGTGTTGTTTTTTCCTCGAGCGGCAAACGAAGCGCCAGAATCGCCGCCAGCGAGGCCAGGACGGCGGCAAGCAAGAAACTCACGGAAAAGCCGCCGCTGATCTCAGCCAATACTCCGGCTCCGTAAGGACCGAGAATCTGCCCGATGCCGAAGACGAAGGTTACCAACCCGAAAAGTGCTGCTGTGCGCTCCGGCCCGGCAAAATCACCGATCAACGCGGCCATAATGGAGGGGATACTCCAGGCCACGATACCGAAGCACACGATGGACAGGTAAAGAAAGGGCAGCGGTAAAACAGCCATTGCCGAGACGTAGGCCGTCGCCTGGATACAAAAGACGAGGAAAA
The DNA here is from genome assembly GCA_030604345.1 of Desulfofustis sp. The sequence goes on from JAUVWB010000020.1 coordinate 8,356, forward strand.
GTCCCCGCTTTCTCCCAAACCGATCGGAAAACCAGCCGAAAAGCGGGCCGGAAGCAAGGCTGAGAATACCGACCACCGACCACAGCTCCCCGGCGCTCTCCTCGGTGAAGCCGCGCTCCTGCACCAGCGATGTCACCAGAAAGGTCAAGTAGATCACATATGTGCTGCCAAACAGAAAATACAGGGTCGCGCATCGTTTGACCAGTCCGCGCAGCCGTGCTTCATGTGTTTGGTAGCCGGCCGTTTGCTTCGTCTCTGCTCGCTTGTCCGGCAAAGAACCGGCAGAGCTACGGTTTCTGGCAAAAAGGCCGCAGATACCGGCCATAAGCAGAGCGATGCTGCCCAGCACCAGCCAGCTCAGACGCCAGCCGGTCGCAGAGCTGTTGAGAAGCGGCACCAGGTGACCGGCCATGACGATGCCCATCCCGTTGCCGACCACGACCATACCCGAGGCCCGGCCCCGCACTTCCGGGGGAAACCAGGCGGCAACCAGCGCCATTATCGGGATATTGGCCCAGGCGCTACCGATCCCAGTCAGACAATAGAGCAGCATGATCACGCCAACCCGTTCGATCATGCCGATCAGCACCATGGAGCTACCTACCAACAACAGCGCCAGAAAAATGAGCAAGCGCAAGCCGAACATCCGTGACATTCGGCCGCAGAGCAGCACCGCGGCAAGATAACCGCAAAAATTGACGGTACCGATGACTCCCATCTGGGTGTAACCGAGCGCCAAGGCCTCACCCATGGCCGGCAACAGCATGCCGAGGGCAAATCGGCCGATGCCCAGCGCGGCAACGCGCCCACACATGCCGACCAGGATGATGACCGGCCGGTACCAATCCTGGTCGGCTGTCTTTGAAGGCGATGGTTTCGCTGGTGGCGCGGCAGGTTTCACTTGAATTTTCTGTCCGACTCCGCAATCATGCCGTCGATGCCTTCACCGAAGCTAACATACACAGTGGGCCGCAGGAGAAGATGCCATGACCGAACACTTCGACCCTTTTACCGACCGGCTGAGTCGGGATATTCGCAACGATCTCTCGGAATCGCTCACCGAAGTGCTCTCCAGCCGATCGCTCGAACCGGCCCTGATGGTAGCCGAACGCTATCGGCGCAACCATCCGGCCCCGCTCTATCACGACTACATCAACAAAAGGCTCGACGCCTACCGGCAGGCCGTGGACCGATTGACCCAGCGAAACTTCGGTGAGCTCCTGGCCACGGCAGGGGTATTGTGGGACCTCGGTCTGTTCTTTGAAGTACACGAAATACTGGAGCCGGCCTGGATGAGCGCTACCGGCGACCAAAAACTGCTTCTGCAGGCTCTCATTCGCGCCGCCGGGGTCTATGTCTACCTGGAGGCAGGCTACCCGCAGCGAGCGGCGAAAATAGCCGGCAAGGCGCTACCGGTATTGGAGCGCCTGCAAGCCGCGGCAGCAGACTCCCTGGATATGGAAACCCTGATCAACGCCTTACGGGAATTGCCTGCCGTGCCACCCCGGATCGCCAGGGAGAATCCCTAGGTCGAGATCACCAGGCCGGGTGCATCTCACCTCGTTCTTGCCTGCACCCCGCTCACCCTTCCTACAACCACGACCAGTGAGCCAGTTAGAGCAGTGAACTGACGGCACGGCGAATCCCCTGCGGATCGCAGCCCTGGTGGACCACCTGTTCGCCGAGGCCGCCACGGCCCTCCCGGGTAGTGCCGAGCCGTCCGTATTTCGGTCTCAGACCGTGTTCCAACAACCAAGTACCAAAGCGGCTTCCCAGCCCGGTTTTGACGTTCTGACTCTCCACCACCAGAACGAAGGGGCTGGCGCCGACCAGGGCCAGCGTCTCGGTGTCGACGACATTGAGCGTCGGCTTGTTGATCAGCCCGACACCAATCCCTTCCCGGCGGAATTGTTCGACCGCATCAAGGCAACGGTAGAGCATCTCCCCGTAAGAAACGATGTAGCCGGCATCGCCGCTGCGAATTACCTCATCCCGGCCGGGCTCGAAGCGGTAGCCGTCTCCGTAATACCGTTCCCCATTTTCTTTCAGGATAAACGGGGTGGCCGAGCGGGTGGAAAAGATGAAGCGCAATCCCGGATCGTTGAAGATCCGCGGCAACATGGCGCCGAGTTGCAGGGTGTCGGCAGGAAAATAAAGTCGAGTGTTATCCCCCTCTTCCAGGCCATTATCGGCGAAAAAGGTGTTTATCCCGAAATGGCAGGTGTTATCCGCCATATCGTCGACGCCGGCATGAGAGAAATGGGCCAGCACGTTGGCGCGATTCAGCCGGGCCATGGTTATCTCCGACACCACCATCTCAAGAAAGGCGGAAAACGTTCCGAAGATCCCCTGCCGCCCCGGTTCTGATCCGAAACCGGCGGCCACCGAAAAGTTGTTTCGTTCCATGATACCGCCATGAACGAAGACCGCCGGGTGATTCTTGCGGATGTGATGCAGGCCGCAGGATCCCTCCAGATCGGAATCGACCACCAGAACTTTGCTGGCAGCATCATCCATTCCGTCCAGCAATCCAGAGATGATCTTGCCGAAATCATCGCGGCATTTGCCGGTCTCCGACGTGCTGCCGAGATAGACCGTTTTGCTCTTATCCACTGCCGTTTCACGCAGCAGACGTACCGCCTCATGGTGACCCCGAGCCTCCAGATACTCGATGGCGAACGGTACCGGAATCACGTCATGGCCTTTCGGCAAGCCCTCGATGCCGGGAACGGACGGTGCCATTTTCCGTTTGCAGATCACCGCCGCCGGACCACTGCCGGTGAGCGCCCCCCGGATACCGGCAAACAGGTTGTCCAGATCCTCGCCATCGGTCTCGGTCACCGCCAAGCCGTGCCCGGCAAGCGTTTTTCCCACCGAATACCCTGGTAGGTAGCTGCTCGGATGGCCGGCGATGGTCACATCATTGTCGTCGATGATCAGTTTCACGGGGAGGCGGCGGGCCACCGCATAGCGTGCGGCCTCGGCGTCGGCTCCCTCCTGCTGGGACCCGTCGCTGCCAAAAAGGACGACGATCTTGTCCGGATTGGCTTCGGCAACCCCGTTCACATAACTCCAGAGATGGCCCAACCGGCCGGAACTGAAAAAGACTCCGGCGGCCTCATCACGTTCCGGGTGGCCATAGAGCCCCTTGCCGAATTCACGATAATGCAACAGATCCTCAAGGGGTTTGTGGCCGTTGAGCACCGCCATGAGATATTGGATGGCGACCCGATGACCCGCCTCATCGAAATAGACCGGAAACACCCGGTCCTCGCCCTTCATGAAACCGTCGACGATCACTACCTCGGGGACCATGTCGTAAGCACCGCCGGTAT
>JAUVWB010000173.1 GCA_030604345.1 Desulfofustis sp.
ACCGGTCGGCACCGCCCGACAAGTGGCCCGGGTCATCCGCGAGGTGAACCCCGCCGCCGACTTCGACGTGGCTTCCAACCCGGAATTTCTTCGGGAAGGAGCGGCGATCAACGACTTCATGCGTCCCGACCGAGTGGTGATCGGCGTTTCCACCGAACGGGCAGAGACGGTCCTGCGGGAAATCTACCAACCGCTCTTCCTCAGGGAAACGCCCATCGTCAAAACCTCCATCGAGACCGCCGAACTGACCAAATACGCGGCCAATGCCTTTCTCGCCACCAAGATCAGCTTCATTAACGAAATGGCCATCCTCTGCGAAGCGATCGGCGCAGACGTGGTAGCCCTGGCCAAAGGTATCGGCATGGACGGCAGGATTGGTGGAAAATTCCTTCACCCTGGGCCCGGGTATGGCGGTTCCTGTTTTCCGAAAGACACCTTGGCCCTGATGCGCATTGCCCAGGAAAACGGCCAAAGCCTGCGTATCGTCGAGGCGGCCGTGGAGGCAAACGCCGCACAAAAAGCGAAGATGGTCAAGAAGATCAGAGACATGCTGGAAGGGACAGAGGCTGGAAAGACCATCGCCGTCCTCGGGCTCACGTTCAAACCGGAGACCGATGACATGCGAGACTCGCCGTCATTGACCATCGTCCCGGCCTTGCTCGAGAAAGGCGCCGTCGTTCGGGCTCACGATCCGCAGGGGATGCAGGAAGCCCGCAGGCTGTTGCCAGACGGGGTGATCTATGCGGAAAACGCCTACGACGCCTGTCAAGGGGCTGACGCAGTGGTCCTGATGACCGAATGGAACCAGTATCGAGCCCTTGACCTTGAACGACTCAGCGAGCTGATGCGTCGGAGAGTTTTTATCGACCTGAGAAACGTATACCAGCCGGAGCGGGTGAAGGCCGCCGGTTTTCTCTATTGCGGCGTTGGCCGGTCGTAGCCGTAAGCGGTGGAAAAAACCAACTATCCCCGTCACCACTGATCTGGTGCGGGGATAGGAACAGAAAAAGAGGCAACTGCCGTTTGCTCGGCCCCGCTCACCCAAACGAGGGGTCCGGCAGACTCGTTCGCGCTTCCGTTTCGAGGCCCGTTTCGATGCTTTCAACGGGTTGATGCGTACCTTGGCAACGACGATCTCCGGTTTCTGGTGCGTAGCAAAGTTGCAGATGCCCAGACGCCATTTTGCCTCGGGGTTGGCATACGTTCTGCAATAACGGACCCCATCCTGTTCGACGATCCGTTCGCATCCTTCACACTTATCGATGATCGGCTTGAACATCGCGGGCATGGCGACAGCAGCTTCAGACATAACGTCCTCCCAAACTATTCACGGTCGGTGGTCCAACCGAAACGAGGTGTATGAATCCCATCAGATGGTTCCGGCACGGGAGGCCTCCCCCCAATCAACCGCCAGGATAACCACTACTCAGAATCTTCAACTCTATCAATATTTCTCGCTTCAATCAAGAACTATATACAGGATCCGGTTTTGAGTCATCGATTCTTGACTCTGCCGCCTGCCTTTCCATGCCGCCTCGATTTCCTGACAAGCATCGGTACTGAGCCGCACGCTCTTGAAACATTATACCTGATATCAGCAACATAAATCTGTCAAACCAAAAAAAAGGTACTCTTTTCAAAGGGTTCTTGTTTTATACCACCTCATGGAATATAATTAATTACGTGATAACTCAGACATACGGCGCACCACCCATTCACACGGCTGAAAACAACATTTGCTTTTTTGGAGACCGTCATGCCTGTCTACGTTTGGAAAGGTAAAAACCAGTACGGAGAAAAAAGAAAAGGCGAGGTGGAAGCGCCCGACCAGGTGGCAGCACTGGCCCATGTCAAACGACTCAGAATCACCGATCCGGTTATCAAGGAAAAACCGAAGGATCTCCTGGAAAACATTTCGTTTTTCAAACCAAAAGTGACCGGCAAGGATGTGGTTGTCTTCACCCGTCAGCTGGCAACCATGATCGATGCCGGCCTGCCGCTCGTTCAATGTCTGGAAATCCTCAGCAAACAACAAGAAAACTCGACCTTCAAAAAGACGCTGGCAACCATTCAGGCCGACGTGGAGGCGGGAACGACGTTCGCCGACTCCATGCGCAAGCATCCCAAAGTATTCGACAGTCTTTACAGCAACATGATTGAAGCCGGAGAGACCGGCGGTATTCTCGACACCATCTTGAACCGGTTGGCCGTTTTCATGGAAAAGGCCATGGCTCTGAAAAAAAAGGTCAAAGGTGCGATGACCTACCCGGCCATCTGTCTGGCCATATCCATCCTCATCCTGATCGTCATCCTGGTCTTTGTCATCCCCGTCTTTGAAGAGATGTTCGCCCAGATGAACAACGCAACGCTGCCGGTCCCGACACAAATCGTCGTGGCGCTGAGCAACGCCTTCAAAAACAACTTTCTCTGGATCCTCCTGCCAGTGATCGCCTTCGTCTACCTGTTCCGCAAAATTTACCATACCGAGAAAGGACGACTACGCATCGATCAGGCCCTGCTCCACATGCCGGTTGTCGGCATGCTCATCAGAAAAGTCGCGGTCGCCAAATTCACCCGCACCCTGAGCACCATGCTGCAGAGTGGCGTACCTATCCTCGAGGCCTTGCAAGTGGTGGCGAAGACCGCAGGCAACAAGGTCATCGAACGGGCGGTATTTCGGGTTGCCGATTCCATTGCCGAGGGTCGTCCCATCGCCGAACCGCTCGAGGAAAGCGGCGTTTTCCCCAACATGGTGGTGCAGATGATCAACGTCGGCGAATCGGTCGGCGCCCTGGATGCCATGCTGGAAAAGATAGCCGACTTCTACGATGAGGAGGTCGACCAGGCGGTGGCCAACCTGACGGCCATGATCGAACCGTTCATGATGGTCTTTCTCGGTGGCCTCATCGGTGCTTTGGTGGTCTCTATGTATCTGCCGATCTTCGAGATGGCCGGACATATCTAAACGGGGGTTGACCAACCAGATACAACTCGACGTCGTGGGGTTCGTGAACGCGTTCCCGACAGAAACCTGATTCATCCGGTTCAAGCGCTCGTCTCCCCGACCAAGGAAGCAACGGGTCGTGCTGAAAAACACCGAGCGAAGACCCGCCGGGAAGCACCCCAGACCCGCAGAGTAGTGGATCTGGGGCGACCTGTCGGTCGCGGCGTAACGGCGAACAGACCGACGAGCAGCGGTTGGGAGCAGTGGGTGTTGCCGGCAGGAAGTTGCAATGGTACATATGATTCCCACGCGTATGCAGTATCTGCCTGTGCGTAAAAAAATAATAGCCTGATACCATTGACATAATCGCGCTCAGGAATACAATAGTACAACGGCGATACACGACAGGTCTTATCCATCGGGAGGAAACCATGACATTGACCAAAGCAGACCTGGTGCAGCAGGTCTATAAAAATCATGAAGGGCTCACCAAGGCCCAGGCGACCGCGTCGGTCGAGGCGTTTCTGCGTATTTCGAAGCAATCACTGATCAACGGCTCCGATCTGTTATTGAGTGGATTTGGGAAGTTCAACGTCAAAGACAAAAATGCCCGGCGCGGAAGAAACCCGCAAACCGGCCAGGAGCTGACCCTGGAGGCACGCCGGGTGGTTACCTTCAAACCGTCTGGCATACTGCGGGACAAGATCAACAAATAACACCGTTTCGGCAGGCTTCAGCTCCACCCACTTCCTGCCGCCGTGTTCCGTGCCCGATCGGCGTTATCACCGGTCGGGCACGAATCGTTTTGCTCCATGAACGAGACCAGCCCCCGCGCCCTGCCGCTGACCGCCATCGATCCTGATCACCGCTGGAGCCTGCACCAGGATCTATCGCAATCACCCGACGAGCATTTCCTTGCTCGGGTTAAGACGTACGGTATTCTCCGCCCGCCGCTGGTTCAACAACTGGATCGACACCGATATCAACTGATCTGCGGGTCCCTTCGCCTGAAAGCTCTCGAGCTGCTTGACCGACGCGAAACTACCTGTCTGGTCCTGGCCCCTTCCGTGAGCTTCTCCCAGCTGCTCGACATTGTGGCCCGGGATCAGGCCGACCGAGGCCTGTTGAGCCCGATCGAAGCGGCCCGTCTGATCCTCATGGCTCGCGAGAACAACAGTGACGATGTGGAGCTGTGGCGCAGCGTGACCGGCGTTGCCAATCGCGGTCACCTGAAGCGGCTCCCCCACTTGTTGAAACTCGAGCCTCGCCTCCGCGAACAGATACACCAGGGCATCATCTCGGCACGAACCGGGCTTCTTCTCACGTCATTGGCCGGCGATGACCGGCTGTTTCTCGGAGAGCTTTTTGAACAACTGGAAATAAACGACAATAAGCAGCAACGGGTGATCGACTGGGGACGGATCATCGCCACCACTGAGAACCGGTCTCTCAGGGATCTGTTTGCGGATCGTTACGGGTATTGTTTGGCGCTCGATCCGTCAGCCAATCGCCCCCAGATCGTGCAACGACTACTGCAGGATCTGCAGCGACACAGCCATCCGCGGTTGACCCGGGCGCAGCGGGAATTCGAAGAACGAGTGGCGGCACTGCACCTGCCGCACCACTGCCGGGTCTCACCGGGAACCTCCTTCGAAACCGACCGGGTCACCCTCTCCGTGGACCTCCCGTCACTTGATCGACTGGAAGCGCTCTGGCCGTCCCTGCAATCGCTTCTGCACCCATGAAGCACACGGGGGAGACAGCCAGCCCG
>JAUVWB010000373.1 GCA_030604345.1 Desulfofustis sp.
AATCGAATTTTATCCTCGGAATATCATGTATATGCCTGCGGTAAAATTCTCTTGCGCGCCTCGATCTTGAACGAAATTTCGAATTTTTCAAGCTCCCCAAAAGAGCCACACAAGGAGGGGCCATGGAACGTTTTCATGGCGCGCTGACCGCGCTGGTAACGCCATTTATCGACGGCAAACTTGATGAGCAGGGCCTGGTTGATCTGATCGAGTATCAGATCGCCGGCGGCATTCACGGGATCGTTCCCTGCGGGACCACCGGAGAATCGGCGACGCTCGATTTCGACGAGCATAAACGGGTCATCGACATCACCGTCAAGACGGTTGCCGGCCGGGTGCCGGTGATTGCCGGGACCGGTGCCAACAGCACGTCAGAGGCGATCGAGTTGACCGAGAGCGCCAAGAAGAGCGGCGCCGATGCGGTGCTGTCCGTCGTGCCCTATTACAACAAGCCCAACCAGGAGGGTATTTACCGCCATTTCAAGGCCATCGCCGAGGCGGTCGATATCCCGATGTTCCTCTATAACGTCCCGGGCCGTACCGTTATCCACGTGTTGCCGGAGACGGTGGCGCGTCTGGCGCAGATCCCCACTATCATCGGCATCAAGGAGGCCTGCGGCGATCTTGGCCAGATCAGCGACGTGATCCGTCTGTGTCCTGCTGAGTTCATCGTGGTATCCGGTGACGACTTCTCGGCCATGCCGACGATTTTTATCGGCGGCAAAGGGGTTATCTCCGTGGTCTCCAACGTCGACCCCGGCGGCATGGCCCGCGTCATGGAAGCGGCGTTGGCCGGAGACAGCCTTGGCGCCAGGGACGGCCACTATCGCCTCTTCCCGTTGATGCGGCTGATGTTCAAAACGCCGAGCCCAGGCCCGGCCAAGAAAGCATTGCAGTTGATCGGGCGCATGAAAGACAGCGAACCGCGCCTGCCGATGACCGGCCCGGATGAGGCGACCACCGAACTGCTGCGGCTCGAATTGCAGCGTCTCGGCATGATCTGAGTCTCATAGCCGGCGACAAGGAGAGCGGAACAATGATGAACGTGATAGTCGCCGGTGCGGCTGGCCGAATGGGCCGCCGTATCGGCGTCATGGTCGATCGCCACCCCGATCTGGTCTACGCCGGTGGCTTCGAGGCGCCCGGAAGTCAGGCCATCGGCAGTGACGCCGGGGAATTGGCCGGCATTGGGCGCAATGGCGTGCAGATCGGTGCGGGGCTGGAATCGGTCATCGATCAGGGCGATGTGATCATCGATTTTACCCACCATGCGGCCACCATGACCTTCGCTCGGCTGGCCGCCCGGCACGGCAAGGCGATGGTCATCGGCACCACCGGATTGACCGGTGACGAGCTGGCCGAGCTGGCCGAGCTGGCCACCGCCTTTCCCTGTGTCCAGGCGCCGAACATGTCGGTGTGCGTCAACGTCTTGTTCAAGCTGGTCAAGAAGACGGCGGCCATCCTCGGCGACGCCTATGACATCGAGATCATCGAAGCCCACCACAACCAGAAGAAGGATGCCCCGAGCGGCACGGCGCTTAAACTCGGTGAGCTGGCCGCCGAAGGGGTGGGGCGGAGATTGACGGAGGTGGGTGTCTACGCGCGATCCGGCATGGTCGGTGCGCGTAAGCCGCATGAGATCGGCATCCAGTCCATCCGGGCCGCCGATATCGTCGGTGAACACACGGTCTTTTTCGCCGGACCGGGTGAGCGGCTGGAGTTGACCCATCGCGCCCATACCCGCGATCATTTCGCCCACGGCGCCACGGTTGCCGCCGCCTGGTTGGAGAATCGACCGAACGGGCTGTACACGATGTTCGATGTGCTCGGCCTGCAGGACCTGTGATCGACTCCACCCACGATGGAAACGGATAGCAGCAGAGCCGGGTGCGATCAGGTCTTTGTCGGTTTCGGCTCCAACCTTGGAGACAGCCGGCAGATGCTGCTCAAGGCCTGGCGTCTGCTCGGCGAGCGGCCGGAAATAAGGCTCGGAGAATTGTCTCCGCCCTATCGCACGTCTCCGGTCGGGATGAGCAGCAGTCACTGGTTTGTCAATGCGGTCGGCCGCTTGTCGGTAACCTGTTCACCGTACCGCTTGCTCGACATCATGCAGGAGATCGAGGCCGGGTTCGGCAGAGAGCGCGACCGGAAGCGGACCGGTTACCAGGATCGGGTCATTGATCTCGATCTTATTTACTATGGAGATCTGGTCTGTGACGGATCCCGGTTGACGCTGCCGCACCCGCAACGAACCGAGCGGCTCTTCGTGCTGGCACCGATGGCGGCCATTGCACCGCATTTCGTCGATCCCGAGATAGCGGGCAAGCCGACGGTTTCTGCTTTGCATCGCGCCTTGCTGCAGAGAATCGCAGATAAGCAGGTGGCGGAACAGGAACTCCTGGAAGAGCT
>JAUVWB010000072.1 GCA_030604345.1 Desulfofustis sp.
GATTTGCCCTCGCCCTTGACGTTGACCCGGTCCCGGGTCAAGTAATAGAGCCCGAGTACGATATCCTGCGACGGGATAATGATCGGCTCCCCGTTGGCCGGCGACAGGATATTGTTGGTGGACATCATCAGGACCCGGGCCTCGACCTGGGCCTCCACCGACAACGGGACATGCACCGCCATCTGGTCGCCGTCGAAATCGGCGTTGAAGGCGGCACAGACCAGCGGATGAAGCTGAATCGCCTTACCCTCGATAAGCAACGCTTCGAAAGCCTGCATACCGAGACGGTGCAAGGTCGGGGCACGGTTGAGGATGACCGGATATTCGGTAACCACCTCGTCCAGCACATCCCAGACTTCCTTCACCCCTTTCTCCACCATCTTGCGGGCACTTTTGATGGTCGTCACGTAGCCGCGCCGCTCGAGCTTGTTGTAGATGAACGGCTTGAACAACTCCAGGGCCATCTTTTTCGGCAGACCGCACTGATGCAAGCGCAGAGTCGGCCCGACCACAATGACCGAACGGCCGGAATAGTCGACCCGCTTGCCGAGCAGGTTCTGACGGAACCGACCCTGTTTTCCCTTGAGCATATCGGCCAGCGATTTCAGCGGCCGCTTATTGGCACCGGTGATGACCCGTCCTCGCCGACCGTTGTCGAAGAGCACGTCAACCGCTTCCTGGAGCATCCGCTTTTCGTTGCGGATAATGATGTCCGGAGCGTCAAGTTCGAGCAGCCGCTTGAGGCGGTTGTTGCGGTTGATAACCCGGCGATACAGATCGTTGAGATCGGAGGTGGCGAACCGGCCGCCCTCCAGCGGGACGAGCGGGCGCAGATCGGGAGGCAACACCGGGATAACCTCCAGCACCATCCATTCCGGCTTATTGCCCGAGTCGATGAAGGCCTCGATCACCTGCAACCGCTTGCCCAGCTTGAGACGCTTGGTCTGGGAGCCGGTGGTCGACATTTCAACCCGCAGTTCCTTGGACAAGGTCTCCAGATCCTGAGAGGCCAGCAGCTCACGGATGGCCTCGGCGCCGATGCCGACCTGGAAACGGCCGGGATAATCCTCCAGGGCCTTGCGATATTTTTCTTCGGTCAGCAGGGTCCCCACCGGCAGGTCGTCAACCTCGGATTGGGTTACCGCATACTGTTCGAAGTAAAGAATCCGCTCCAACTGCTTGAGGGTCATATCCAACACCGCACCGATCTTGCTCGGCAGGCTTTTGAGAAACCAGATATGGGCGACCGGGGCAGCCAGTTTGATATGACCGAGCCGCTCCCGCCGAACCTTCGACTGGATGACCTCGACCCCGCATTTCTCGCAGACCACGCCGCGATGTTTCATGCGTTTGTATTTACCGCAATTGCATTCGAAATCCTTGACCGGACCGAAGATCTTGGCGCAGAACAAGCCATCGCGCTCCGGTTTGAAGGTTCGGTAATTGATGGTCTCCGGCTTTTTCACCTCGCCGTGCGACCAATCGAGTATCTTCTCCGGTGAGGCGAGCGAAATCTTTACCGCTTTGACTTTGGTCGGAGCTTTCGGCTTTTGAAAAAAATTGAACAACTCTTCCACGAGATCACCTCTGCTTCAAAAGTGTGGGAACCCGGCGCATCTATCCGGGTTCTGAAGAGACATCAGCAACGGCTTGTCCGGCGGCACACTCAGGGACGGCCGCAGGTCGACTTCCGTACCGCTCATTCCTCAATAAGCTCCATATTCAGGCACAATCCCTGCAATTCCTTGACCAGAACATGGAACGATTCCGGCAGACCGGTGGTCAGGAAGTTGTCTCCTTTGACGATCCGTTCATACATCTGGGTCCGACCCTCCACATCGTCCGATTTGGCGGTTAAAAATTCCTTCAGGGTGTAGGCGGCGCCATAGGCTTCCATCGCCCAGACCTCCATCTCGCCGAGTCGCTGCCCGCCGAACTGCGCCTTGCCTCCGAGTGGTTGCTGGGTGACCAGAGAGTAGGGCCCGGTGGATCGGGCATGGATCTTGTTGTCTACCAGGTGGTGTAGTTTCAACATGTACATCGCGCCCACCGTTACCTGGTTGGCAAACGGCTCACCGGTCAGCCCGTCATAGAGCTGCGCTTGGCCGACTTCGTCGACGCCAGCCTCCACCAGCAGGTTGCGAATCTTGGTCTCCGCAGCCCCGTCAAACACCGGCGTGGACATGAACAGCCCACGAGAGTGCGACCGGGCCCATTCCATGACCTCCTCGTCGGTGCGCCCGTCGACGATCTGTGCATATTCCTGCGGCGCGTAGATCCGGGCCAGCTTCTTCTTGATCTCTCCGGCAGCCTGCTGCCGGGCCAAGACCTCGAGCTGCTCGCCAAGACGACGGGCGGCATAACCGAGATGGGTCTCGAGCACTTGGCCCACGTTCATACGGGATGGAACACCAAGCGGGTTGAGCACGATATCGACCGTTGTCCCGTCGGCGAAGTAGGGCATATCCTCCTCTGGGAGCAGACACGATACAACGCCCTTGTTGTCGTGACGCCCGGCCATCTTGTCACCGACCGAGAGTTTTCTCTTGGTGGCGACATAGACTTTCACCATCTTCACCACACCGGGAGGCAGGTCGTCGCCTTTTTTCAGGCGGTCGATAATGCCGTCATATCGTTCGCTTATCAAACGTGCCTGACGATCATAGCGGCCGTATATCTCCTCGATGTGATCGATATACTTGGCGCGCTCGGAAAAATCGAGCTGACGGAGGGCCTGGAAACCGATCTCCTCAGCCATCTCCGCCTCGAATTTCTTGCCCAGCTTGACCAGGATCTTGCCGCTCTTGGACTTGACGTCCTCCTTGACCGTCCGGCCATCGATGACCTTGCCGACCTCACGACAAACGGCGCGGCGTAGGCTGGCCAACTCGTCGAGCTTATCTTGATTGAGCCGTTCGATCTCCAGGTCCTCGATCATCAACGATCGTTCGTCCTTGTCCACACCTTTACGGGAAAAAACTTTCGCATCGATGACCACGCCTTCAACGCCCGGTGGTACTCGTAACGAGGAATCTTTGACATCCTGTGCTTTCTCTCCGAATATGGCACGAAGCAGTTTTTCCTCGGGGGACAACACCGTTTCCCCTTTCGGCGTTACCTTACCGACCAAGGTATCTCCGGCCTTCACCTCGGCGCCGATCCTGACGATGCCCGACTCGTCGAGATTACGCAGTGTCTCCTCACTGACATTGGGAATATCCCGGGTGATCTCTTCCTTGCCGAGCTTGGTATCCCGGGCCATGGTTTCGAACACCTCAATGTGCAGCGAGGTAAACGCATCTTCTTTCAACAATCGTTCGTTCACCAGGATCGAGTCCTCGAAATTGAACCCGCGCCAGGGCATGAAAGCGATCATCACATTTCGTCCCAAAGCCAGCTCGCCATGATCACAGGACGGTCCGTCGGCCAGCACCGTCCCTTTATCGACCCTGGTTCCAGGCCGGACCAACGGTTTTTGGTTAAAACAGGTGTTCTGATTTGATTTCTTGTATTTCTCAAGACGATAGACAGCTACCCCCGTTTCATAACCGTCGACGCCGGGTTCGTCGTAGCAGACAACGATACGGTTGGCGTCAACCTCCTCGACAACACCAGAGCCGGCGGCCAGCAGGCAGGCACCGGAGTCACGGGCGACATAGCGTTCCATGTCGGTTCCCACCAGCGGCGCCGAGGTCCTCATCAACGGTACTGCTTGCCGTTGCATGTTGGAGCCCATCAGCGCCCGGTTGGCATCGTCATTTTCCAGAAAAGGAATCAGCGACGCGGCAACGCTGACCAACTGGTCGGGAGCGATGTCCATGTACGTCACCTTATCCGCCTCGGTGATAATAACCTCACCGTCTTCCCTGACGATCAAGGTGTCCGGGACGATACGATTCTTCTCATCAAGCGGAACCTGGGCCGGGGCGATGAAATTGTTCCGCTCCTGCAGTGCACTGAGGTAGCTGATATCGTCGTTGTAAACGATGCGATCCTTGACTTTCCGATAGGGGGTTTCGATGAACCCGTACGGATTGACCTGGGCATAGGTGGCCAAGGAGACGATTAGGCCGATGTTGGGTCCTTCAGGGGTCTCCACCGGGCAGATCCGTCCATAGTGAGTGGGATGTACGTCGCGTACCTCAAAGCCGGCACGCTCCCGGGACAGGCCTCCCGGTCCCAGGGCACTCAGGCGTCGCTTATGGGTCACCTCGGAGAGCGGATTGGTTTGATCCATAAACTGCGAGAGCTGGCTGGTCCCAAAGAACTCTTTGATCGCCGCAGAGATCGGTTTGGGGTTGACCAGATCATGGGGCATCAACGTCTCGATATCCTGGAGCGTCATGCGTTCCTTGATGGCTCGTTCCATGCGCACCAGCCCCATGCGTTACTGATTTTCCACCAATTCTCCAACGGTGCGCACCCGGCGGTTGCCGAGATGATCGATGTCGTCTACCGATCCCTGGCTGTCTTTCAGGCGCACCAGGTATTTGATCGACTCGACGATATCCTCTTTAGTCAATGCCCGCTGGTTAATGTCGATATTCAGACCTAGCTTGGCATTGATTTTGTAACGGCCCACTTCGGAGAGATCGTAAAGCTCGGGGTTAAAAAACAGGTTATTGAAAAAGCTCTCAGCCACCTCACGGGTTGGCGGGCTGGAAGGCCGTAGACGCCGGTAGATCTCAAGCAAGGCCTCTTCAGTGGTGTTCACTTTGTCGAGAGCGAGCGTCCTTCGGAAGGAATCGGAGTATTTCACCCCGTCGATACCGAGTACACGCCATTCACTTATCCCGGCGCCCTCGAGCGTCTCCAGCACCGTTTCGGAGATTTCGGTATTATGAGTGACGAGCAATTGCTCGCTGCCCGGTTCCGTGATGTCGTGGGAAATGACCCGTCCGACCAACTCTTCGGCAGAGATACGCAAGAAAGTTATTCCCGCTTCCTCGATACGTTTGCACAACGCCTTGGAGACCTTACGGCCTTTCTTGCCAATAATCGTACCATCGGCTGGATCGATCAGATCAAACTCGAGACGGCTGCCGACGGCGGTTTCTTCCTTGAACTCGATAAAATAGTTGTCGCCTTCCTTTTTTACCGTGTTGATGGGGTAAAACATCTCCAGCAATTCCTGCCCGGAATAACCAAGTGCCTTGAGCAACGAGGTAACCGGGAACTTGCGTCGTCGATCGATGCGAACGTGCAGGATATCTTTGATATCAAATTCGAGATCTATCCACGAACCACGCACCGGAATGATTCTGGCAGAATAAAGCAACTTGCCGCTGGCGTGGCTCTTGCCTTGGTCATGGGTGTAGAAAAGGCCGGGAGAACGCTGCAACTGGGAGACAATGACCCGCTCGGTACCATTCACCACGTAGACACCATCGGCTGTCATCAGCGGTAGCGAACCGAAAAAGACCTCCTGTTCCTTGATGTCGCGGATGGTCTGTACGCCGGTTTGCTCATCGACGTCGAAGGTGATGAGCCGGACAACGATTTTCAGGGGAATCTCATAGGTCATTCCCCGTTGGAGACACTCATGGACCGTGTATTTCGGTTCACCAAACTTGTAGCGGACAAATTCGAGAGAGCAAAGGCCGTTGAAATCGTTGATCGGAAATATTTCCTTCAGGATGGCCTGCAGTCCGATATCCTCGCGGTTGTCAGGATCGGCTTCGAGCTGGAGAAACTGCTCGTAGGATTTACGCTGCATGGAAATCAGGTGCGGCGGCTCCAGGATGCGACTGGCGCTGGCAAATTGCTTTCTAACTCGTTCCATAAGTGTCCTCGAGATTGTCTAAAGACAGTAATATAGCAATGCAATAACAGGCAGATACGCTCTGTTTCAGCCGACTCGGTGGTCGGTCAATACGATACGTCGGCAGCCAACCAGATTCGAGACTGCTGCATTGGCAGGATATGGTGTTTAGAATTTTGAAATTCCGGTAGAAAAGTGAAAATCACTGAGCTTGTCAGAGGCATTTCAGTATCCTTGAATAGGGGTGCTGACCAGGTCGTGGAGCCGACCACCAGGACTTGGCCAAGCCATTGGAATTAAAGCAATTTTCTACCAAACACAAGGGTGCAGCACGAAATGCGACACGCCGCGCATCGTCATGCGCAGCGTGTCGAGAACAAAACGGGACCGAAAAATCGGTCCAATGAATTGAATTTACTATTTAATTTCTACGGTACCGCCCACTGCTTCGATTTTTGCTTTGATATCGGCGGCCTCATCCTTGCTGACACCTTCCTTCAGCGGCTGCGGTGCACCTTCAACAAGCTCTTTTGCCTCTTTCAGACCAAGGTTGGTTACGGCACGAACTTCCTTGATGACTTTTATCTTCTGATCACCGGCACTGGCCAGGATGACATCAAACTCGGTTTTTTCTTCAGCGGCGGCGCCGGCATCGGCGGCGACCGGTCCGGCAGCGGCAACGGCAACCGGGGCGGCAGCAGACACGCCGAATTTCTCTTCGAGTTCCTTGATCAGTTCGGAAAGCTCGAGAACGCTCATATTAGCAATAAACTCAATTACATCGTCCTTAGTAACAGCCATTTTGTATCCTCTTTAAGTAAAAGAAAAGGTTAACCATTAGGTACAGTACCCGGTTCAGGCCTGTTCCTTTTTCTCTTTAATTGCCTGCAGACCATACAGAAAAGTTCGCGGTACGCCGGATAGTACACGGACAAGAGCGGTGGGAACACCGTTCATCACCGACAGCAACTGTCCAAGCAAGACTTCCTTGGACGGTAGCTTGGACAACGCGACGATTTTGTCGGCGGTGATCTTTTCTCCTTCCAGAACAGCAGACCGCAGCTGAAACTTTTCAAAGTCTTCAGCACATTTGGCCAAGATCTTCGCCGGGGCGACCGGATCGTCATAGGCCGTGATAATGGCTGTAGTCCCGGTGAAATCATCTTGCAAGGCTTCACAGGACGTGTCGGCAACTGCTCTTTTCAGGAGTGTGTTCTTGGCAATCCGGATCTCCGATTGGCAACCTCGGAGTTCACGCCGAATCTTCTCCAGATGCGTAACCTTCAAACCACGATAGTCCGCGACGACAGAAAACTTCGCACGACTGAACGATTCATTCAATTCGGCGATTATTGCTGCTTTCTCATCACGATTCAAATGACCCTCCTACCACATTATGAGTTTTCAGGTTAGAAGAAACAGCAGTTACCAACGTAATGAGCATGAAAGCCGCTAGTGACTCATCTATTCATGCTTATGTCTCGGCAGGTCGGCGGTGCCGATTAA
>JAUVWB010000093.1 GCA_030604345.1 Desulfofustis sp.
ATTCCCTACTAGTGGTTGACATATCGCCGTTGGTGTGAGAATTAATTGGGCGTGATCGGATAGTTGACTCATGCTCCAGGGACGTTTGCAGTATCTCTCTACTCACTTCTACATGGAGGAAACGGCACCATGACTGCAGAAATCATCAGCGGAACCGAGATCAGCAAGGCCATTTTGGCGGAAATCAAACAGGAAGTTGCCGAGATGAAGGCAAAGACCGGCAAGGTGCCAGGCCTGGTCACCATCCTCGTGGGTGAGAACCCCGCATCGGTCAGCTATGTCACCCTCAAGGTCAAAACGGCTCTGGATCTGGGCTTCAATGAGATCCAGGACAACCAGCCGGCCGATATCTCCGAGGCGGACCTGCTGGGATTGATCGACAAATACAACAAGGACCCGTCCATTCACGGAATCCTCGTCCAATTGCCGTTGCCGAAACACGTGGACGAAAAGAAGGTCCTCAACGCCATCGACCCGGACAAGGACGTGGATGCCTTCCATCCGGTCAATGTTGGCCGCCTGATGATCGGCGGCGACGAGGTACGTTTTCTACCCTGCACTCCGGCCGGCATCCAGGAGCTGATCATCCGCAGCGGGACCGAGACGAAAGGCGCCGAGGTGGTGGTGGTCGGGCGGTCCAATATCGTCGGCAAGCCCATCGCCATGATGATGGCCCAGAAGGGCGTCGGCGCCAACAGCACGGTAACCATTGTCCACACCGGCACCAAGGACCTGGCGAGCCATTGCCAACGGGCCGACATCCTGATTGTGGCGGCAGGCGTCCCCAACCTGGTCAAGCCCGAATGGATCAAACCGGGCGCCACCGTCATCGATGTGGGCGTCAACCGGGTCGGGAAAAATGAGAAAACCGGCAAAGCGATCCTGCGCGGAGATGTTGATTTCGACAAGGCCAAGGAGATCGCCGGTAAGATCACTCCGGTCCCGGGTGGCGTCGGACCAATGACCATCTGCATGTTGATGCGCAACACCCTTCGCTCCGCCCAAAAGAGCATCTAACCCACTCTCCTGCCCGGCCGGCGTTCAACGGCACCGGCCGGGCAGCCAACAGCCAGAGGCGGCATGCGCATATTTATCAGCCTTTTTCTGGTCATCGTTCTGGTGGTCGTCTGTTTTCCAATCATTATCCTCTATTGCACCTTCACGCTGGCGCAAGGAATCGACCTCCCGGCCCTGATCAGCCAACCGGAGACCATCTCCACCGCTCAGATCATCACCCTCGTCGCCGTTATTCTGCTGCCGCTTTCTCTGATGGTGTTCGTTTCGCCGCTCTTTCAGCTGACACCTCGTCGCCACCGGCTCGGCTCATTGTTACGCGTGCTCCTGATCGTGCTGATGTTCGCCTTTATCGGCTACCAGGTGATCGATGGACGGAAGATCTACCAGATGTATACCCAGAAGGATCTTGTGGTCAGGCATAGTGATTCCGGCAAGGCCACGTTTCTCCTTTCCTCGTTGCTCAACGGATCCCTGGGCCCCACGCCGACCGCTCTGCCGGTGGATGATGCGGATTTTCTCGGCCAGTTATTGAAGCGCCGGCAGGAAATCGAAAGCAGCTGGGAGGTCATCACCCCCTACCGATTGGTCATCGAGCAATTGGCTGACCTCTCGGTCCTGCCCCAGCCTCTGGATCTCGCTCGGTCCGGCACGCCGCCAGCGACCGAGACGCTGGCGGCGGTCTGCAGTATCCACCTGGCCCATGCCGCGCTTCAGTTGGAACTGAACAACCATGAGCAAGGTATGGATGAGCTGACGACCCTCTATCTGGTCGCAACCCGCGGCCTGGCCGGGGCTGTTCACATCGAGGAAAAGCGGGTCTGGGCCACCGCCCTGCGACAAGCCATCAGGCTGGGCTACGGCCTTGCCATCGACATCAATACCCGTTACGACCAGCTTCGTCTCCTTGCCGCCGGCATGCCCCGTCTCAGCACGGAACAGACAAACCTGCACCGCGTCTGGCTGGCGGAGTATGTCCTTGGCATCGAGCGCTTGTCGTTGCCGCCTGCCACCATCCTTGCCCACCGCTTTCCGCCCGGAACCAGGCGACCATTCCTGCTGCAGGCTCTCCCACCGCAGGTATTCGCCTTCGGTTATGGGTTCTTGTTCCAGAAAAACAGAACGGCAGCCGCGCTCAAGGCCTTTTGGGAGCCGGTCATCGAGGCCGCCCCAGGCAATGACGCAGCGTTTCAACAGGGCTGGCGGGACCGCTCCTTTTTCTCCAACGAACCGCCTCTCCGTAACTTCAGCGGTTGGTATTTCCATCGGCCGACCGACCGGCGCGAAGACGAACGGCAGCTCGCTGAGCTGTATCAACTCAGTGACCTGTATACCGCTTTTTTACAGGGGAAACTGGAAGTAAACGACGATTTCGCCGCCTACCTCAACTCCCCGGGACGAATCATCACCTCCGAAGGTGAGCGCTTACGGGATGCAGGCGACGACGGCATAACGGGCACCGACGATGATATCGAGCTCGCTCCGCTCTACTGAAGCTGCCGGACGAACCACACGAGAACCGGCGTAACCGGTAATCGCGGCTGATGTATGATCGATCAATAGTAGGGATCGACGCGGATCTCCAGCGAACCGACCCCGTCAACCGACTCGGCCGCTTCGCTGATACGCTCCCTGATGACTCTCTCCTGTTCCTCAGGGGCCTTGACGTTGATGTAGACGTTGCCGTCCACCGCATTGACGCCGGCCTGCGGAAAATCGAACAGGGCGGCCCGCACCTCGGCGGCCAGGGCCAAGTCTCTCACCTTGGCAAGCGATTGTTCGGTGGGCTGATAGCAAGGCAGCTGCGCGGCCCGGCAAATGAGCTGAGCGGCATCATCGACCCCGATCGAGCTGACATTGATCACCAGATCGTACAGGCTCGGATCCACGATGTCGATACCGTACAGAAAGAGCGCCCATTTCTGGCGCTCTTCGTCGTCGTGCTTCAACTGCAGGCGCGCCTGATCGACGCTGATGTTTTGCCGTACCGCCTCGCTGGCCACCCGATCATCCAGGTCGGCGATGATCCGCACTTTCAGCAGATGCTGGACATCGTAGAAGAAAAATTGGCCGGCAATACCATGATAGACGTACCGGTCGTCCTTCAAATGGCGCAGAATCGCCGAAGAGATAAAGTTGACATACCGCTCCCGGCCGAATGAGTACCGTTCCAGAATCTGCGTTGCATGCTGGATATTGCGCATCAATTTTATTTCCGGGATATCGAACTCTTCACTGGAAGCGAGCAGAGAATCGCGTGATATACACCCATAGCCGAGCGTTTCAGCCACCTTATGGGCGACCTCCCGGCCCCGATAATAACTCCCCCGCGAAATACAGATGATCGACATGAAACACTCCTTTCGACAGTCACAAGCCAACTCCGCCACGAGCGGCCACGCGCCGCTCCCTTTTCCCTATCACAAAAGAGCAGGGCAGGCAACTGCCATCTGCCGCTGCCGGTCAATTCCAGGGCTCTTTCAACTTTTTTCTGTTATCTCCGGCAATGATGTCTATTATAATGGCAGTGATAATCAGTGGTAACCAACACCACCGGTGGCCAGCCCACCCGGAGACACGGCACTATGGGCTTCTGCAGAAATCATCCGGACCGCGAAACACCATACCGCTGCTTGAAACACGGGTATTTCCTCTGTGAGCAGTGTCTGGCCTGCGGCGACCCGAAACTCTATTGTGCCCACCGGCCGTCGTGTCTGATCCATTTTCTGACCAGAAAGAAAAAAAAGCAGTCCGAGCACGGCGTCTCGCTTGCATCGCCACCCACTACCTAGCAAAGGAGGTCACCATGTCCAATCAGCATTGTCCCGGTTTCGAAAGCAACAAAACCCTCCAGGAAATCAAGGTCAAGTGCCCGAAATGCGGCCAGGAAAAAGAGCTCTTCTCCGATGAACTCAGCAAACAGGTCACCTGCAGCGGTTGTGGCGCCACGTACGATCCGGCTGCCAACAAAGTAGCATAGGCAGCGCCCCCAACAAAGACAACAAGGGGAGCGGCCGGCGGCCGCGCCCCTTGTTGTTGGCAGCAATGAACAGAGATCGTTGCTAACGATCAGTGGTGATGATGGTGATGGTGGTGGTGATGTGAACCATCGTCGTCGGCGGCGGGTCCACCCAGCCGATCCAGCATATCCCTGAGAATATGGCTGACTGCGTTCATCTGGTTGACGGCATTGTCGAGGTCCCCGGCCAAGTCCTGACGTTTTTCCTCGGCCATGATTGTCCGCCATTTCAGGAACTCAGCCACATGGCCGCCGTTATGCTCAATCCAGTGTTGCAGGAGAATTTTCAGTTTTTCCGTTTGTTCCATGGGTATCCCTCGTACACGTGAGAACGATTCACCAATCAGCCGTTTTGCTGCAACCGAACCAGGCCGCCCATAAAATCGATCGAACGAATTGCCGCGTTCTTGACCTCGGCTGCCTCGGCAAACAGAGTCGAAATCTTGATCGTCGAGCCGTCCACCACCAGATTCGTCACATCTTCGTAGCGCTGCTGCTCGACCCCCGGTTTTTCCACAACCACGATCATATGACAACTAAACCACCCCTTTTCTTGGCAGCAAACTGCTGCACGTCGTCGTTGCGGGAGTTATCGAGATGACCCTAACTCATCGGCACCGAGCCGACAACTTCTTTCTCAGACGCCCGCCTTTCTCTGCCGGATGCGGCAATCGATGGTGGTCGTCGTATTTGACCATGGAATCATGGAGAGAAATCGGCTACCATCCCAACAGGAAAGAAAATCGATCGCCGCTCACATCGTCAATTCAAATCGGAGAATCGGGATGAACGTGCAGAAGATTTACGAGTACGCCCTGCAGCGAGAAGAGGAAGGGTTTCGTTTTTTCAGCGATCACGCCGCCAACACTCGTCACGCCGTTATCAAAGAGATTTTCGAGAGACTTGCCGACGAAGAGGCTAACCACATCTCCTTCATCAAGCGACATCTGGCCGCCACCGACGACAGCCAGCCAGCCGGCGAGTCCGATCTCGCCGGTAGTGGGTGGTTCGATCAGCGAGCCGCCGCCGAACAACTCGAGCAATCGCTGTCGGAGTCAATGCTCCCCGACGTTGCGGTGCTGCGCACCGCCTTTCTGATCGAACGCGACCTGGCCGAATTCTACGAGATGGCAGCGAACCGGGCAGAAGGGCAAAACCGGAAGGTTTTCCAGCAACTTGCCGCCTGGGAGCGAGGCCACGAGACCCTGTTCAAAGAACTGCACGACCGGATATTCAAGCACTATACCGAGATGCCCTGGGGCGGCTGACATCTGTTTTATTCTTGCACCGACGCTGCCGGACGGGCCCGCCGCTCATTCCTCTCGCCCTGACGCCTCCTTGCCGGTTTTGCGACCACCCCGTGCCGCAAAACCGCCCCGGGAACTGGTACGTCACGGACAGGATCGGTCTCGAATTCCTTCCGCGCTATCAGGTACCACAAAAGTCATCAAGATAAGTTATCGAAAACATGAACATGTTTGATGAAATGGGGTATTTTTCTCCTGTTTCAGCTATTGATAAAGCGTACGATATGGGCTAGTGTAAAAATCGGATTTGAGAGGGTCACTGGGAGGAGAACAGACAGGAAGCGATTCCCTAACAAACTATGGACCCTTTCGCCAACCGCACCGGGAACCCGGCACCTCTTCTCTGGAGGGATCGATCATGGCCGAAGCAGTCGTGAAAATTGAAGGGAAGGCCAAACACTCCCTTCTGGATGAGGTCAAGCACCTGCTCCCCGACGGCAATCTCAGTTTGTGTCTCACGTGTGGTCTCTGCGCTTCAGGCTGCCCTGCCACCGGGCTGGAAGACATGGATCCACGAAAATTCCTGCGCATGCTGGTGCTGGGCATGGATGATGAAATCCGCGCCTCCAATTGGCCGTGGATGTGCACCATGTGCCAGCGTTGCGTCTACGTCTGCCCGATGAAGATCGACATCCCGCAGTTGGTCTTTAACATCCGTGCCAACCGACCACGGGACGAACGTCCGAAAGGGATACGCGGTTCCTGCGACGTGGCCGTGGCCAGCGAGACGCTGAGCGCCATGGGCACCCCGGTGGAGGACTTCAAGTTCGTGGTCAACGACGTGCTGGAGGAGTACCGGTCGTCCCAGCCCGAATTCGCCGACATGCAGGCCCCCATCGACAAGGAGGGTGCCGAGTTCTTCATCAACCAGAACTCCCGCGAACCCATGACCGAACCGGACGAGATGGTGCCGCTCTGGAAGATCCTGCATCTGGCCGGGGTCGACTGGACCTACAGCAGCAAGGCCTGGGCGGCTGAGAACTACTGCCTGTTCCTGGCGGACAACGAAAACTGGGAGCGTATCGTCCGTGCCA
>JAUVWB010000201.1 GCA_030604345.1 Desulfofustis sp.
ATGGTTACGGCTCTGCTCGTCGAACAAGCCGGCCACCTGGCCCGGCAGCATCCGGTACACCTGGTCACGCAGCTCCGTAAAGCTCGACTCGCCGTGCTGCAGAGACTCAGGCAGAAACCGATGACCGCAGCGAAGCCAATCATAGATCATTAGCTCCCGGCACAAAAGGTAATCAGCCCGCCCGGCCAAATGACTCGTGAGCAGGCCGCACAGCGTTTCCTGGGTGGCCGCCTTGAAATAATAGCCCTGTTCGAGAAACAATCTGCTCAAGCCGCTGAAGAACAAGGCCAGATCTTCGCCCGACCGGACCAGATAACGCCAGAGTGAGACGAAATAGCGATTATTGACACATGCTTCCAAACACTCGCCGAGCCGGTACAGATCGCGCAAAACCTCCGGCTCCAGCCAACGGGTAGCCAGCACCGGATAAGGCGGCCGACGGCTCCAGCGGTACGCGTAGGCCTCTGCCTGTCGGACCATCTCGGTATCGGGCAGCACCTTCAGCAAGCCCATTTGCAGATAATGGGGCTCCATGGCCAGGGCCTCGTTCACTGACCGGGCAAACGTCGCAGCGGTTTCAAACGGCAGACCGAGGATCAGGTCCAGATGCAGATGGATGGTCTCCAGACGCCGCAGCCGCTTGACGTTTTCCGCCGCCTGGCGGAGATCCACCTCTCTTTTGATGGCTGTCAGTGTCTCGGGATTGGTCGACTGCAGTCCGATCTCGAACTGGAAGCGACCGGGCGGCACCGTTTCCAGGAAGGCGAACAGCTCCTCGGTGAACCGGTCGGGAGCCAGCTCGAAATGAAAAAGCGTTTCCGTCCCCAATTCGACACACATCTGCCAAATGGCCAGCGCCCGCTGCGGCACGTCGTTGAAAGTCCGGTCGACAAAGCGAAGGGACTTCGGCCGATGGACAAGAATCGCCGCCAATTCCTCCCGCACCTGGAGCAGGTCCTTGTGATACAACCCGCGCTCCACCGAGGAGAGACAATAGGTACAGGCAAACGGGCAGCCGCGCGACGACTCGTAATAGACGGCCCGATCGCGCAGAGCTGAGCGGAAATCATCCGGCCGATAGGGAGATGCCAGGGTGAGACCGGCTGCCTGGAAGGATGGCGCCCGGTAGCTCTTGCCCAGTTTTTTCTCGCGCAGATCCCGATAGAACGCCGTCCCGGCGGTCTCGATGGCGCCGCTGAAGACACTGACCCGGGACGAATCGGCAAACCGGGAACCGATCGCCGCGGCCTGCGGTCCGCCGACCACGATCATCGGGCCAGCGGGCAACTGCAGCAGATCTTCGATTAAGCGCTCGACCAGATCACTGTTCCAGATGGCGGCGGAAAAAAACAGATAATCCGCAGCCTCGTCGGTCAGCTGCTGGAACAACGCATAGACCGGGTCATTGATGGTGCATTGCAGGATGCGGACCGTACTGCCGGGGAGGTTTTCTTCGATCTCCCGGCGTAGATAAAAAAGGGCGAGACAGGAATGGGTAAAACGGGCATTGATGCCCACCGCCAGGATCTTCACCACGAACGCTCCCAGCCGCTCAGGCGAGTCCGGTTTTTATGGCGTTCGCAGCCATGCTGGTTCGGAGTATCGTAGACACCCGGAACGCTGCCCGCCCGACTCTCAGTTCGTCCGACCGAGGCGCTGCGTCGACGCCCCGGTACCGACGGCAGCATAAGACAACAACCCACATCTGTTCCTGAGTTTCCCATGAGCCGAGGTTCTACCATATTTCCCGCGTCCCTGGCAATCGCCCTCTTGTCCCTCCTCCTGCTGCAACCGTTCATCTCCCAGGCAGCGCCAGCTCGCCACTCACCCCACGTGGAGTTGGCCGTCTCTTTTGAACCGGGACAAAACCTGCTGCGCGGAACGGCGAAGATCACCATCCCGGCAGAGACCGATCTGGCGGTGCACCTTGACGATCTGCAGGTGACCGCCGCCCTGCTCAGCCGTCCGGGCCGGGAAAACCGGCCGCTGCTCATCGGCACGGCGCGAACCGTCCCCCTGCAAGCAACCGGCGAACAGCAGACACTGCTTCTCTCCTACGAAAAAGAAGTGGTCAACAGCGCCGTGGACACTATCGGCGACCACGCGATCATCCTCACCTCGGCATGGCATCCGCGCCCCGACCGGCCAGCCTTCTTCTCCCTCGCCGCCCGGCTGCCGCACGGGTTTATCGCCGTCAGCGAGTCGGATGAACTGGCCGAAGCGGACGACGACGGCTGGGTCAGGTTTTCTTTCTCCCACCCGGTACGCTCGCTGCATCTGGCCGCGGCACCCTACCAGCGCACGGACCGCTCAGTCCGGCCGGGCCTCAGCGTCTCAACCTACTTTCTGCCGGGACAGGCTGAGCTGGCCGATGCTTACCTGGAATCGGCCGTCGGCTATCTCAGACGCTATGAAGCCCTGATTGGCCCCTTTCCCTACCAGCACTATGCCATCGTCGAAAACCCGATGCCCACCGGGATCGGTCTGCCGTCCTTCACCCTGCTGGGCAGCCAGGTGATCAGGTTGCCGTTCATCCGCCACACCTCGCTGGGCCACGAGATCCTGCATTCCTGGTTCGGCAACAGCACCGAGGTGGCGGCCGGTTCGGGCAACTGGGCCGAGGGCTTGACCACCTACCTGGCCGACCTGGCCTATCGCGACGACGCTGGTGAAGGAGCGCTGGCCCGCAAGGAGGCGCTGCTTGCCTACCAGAACTACATAAAACCGTCGACCCCACCGCTGCGGTCTTTCATCGGCGCCGGCCATGATCGGTTATACAACCGCGACCAGCGCGCCGTCGGCTATACCCGGGCGGCGTTGCTCTTTCACGAATTGCGCACCCGCATCGGTACCGACTCGTTTACCGCGGGCATCCGCCGGTTCTATGGAGCGTTTCGCGACCAGGCTGCCTCTTGGGACGATGTGGAACGGATCTTTTCCGAACAGTCGGGGCAGTCCCTGCATCGCTTTTTTGCCGAACGGTTGGAGCGCAACGATCTACCGGAATTGAGCGTCAAGGCGGTCACCACCCGGGAACTGGCCGACGCCACCGAACTGAGTTTCACCATCGTCCAGCACCAGCCCGAACCCTACCAGCTGCTGGTTCCGGTAACGATCGAGACCGGAGGGGCAACGCTCAACGAATACCACCTGGTGGAGGAGAGGGAATCGACGCTCACCATCCGTCTGAGCTCGCCGCCGCTCTCTTTTACCATCGACCCGGAATACCACCTGGCCCGCGTCCTTTCTCCTGCAGAACGGTGGCCGGCCTGGTCGCAGGTCATGGGTTCCGATCGAGTACTGGTGATACGCGGCGACAGAGCGGGGAGTGACAGCTACGATCCCCTGATCGACCTGGCCAAACGACTCTCCTGGCCGGTGGTCGACCGGGAAACAATCGATGATTCTGCTCTGGCCGGCAAGGATCTGGTCATCCTGGGCGTTGACAACCTCCTGGTGCGCGGTCTGTTCGGCCCCCCGGACCTGCCGGATGACGGGATGACGGTCCAGCTCCGGATGCACCCGCTGTACCCGGAACGGATCGTGGCCCTGGTGTCGTCAAGCAACGTCCAGGAGACCAGAGCGGTGGTCGATCGCCTCAGCCATTACGGCACGGAATCGTATCTGCATTTCCGCCAGGGCCGGCTGATCGAGCGCAGCAGCGAAGCGAGTACCGACGGCATCCGGACCGCACTCCTGGAGCGTCCCGCCGGCCTGCAGCTGGCACAACTGAACACTTTCGAGCAGCTGGTGGACCAGCTCAGCGATCACCGGGTCATCTTCATCGGCGAGACCCACACCTCATGGGCCGATCATCTGTTGCAGGCGCTGCTCATCGAGGCGCTGCACCGACGCAAGCCGAAGCTGGCCATCGGCATGGAGATGTTTCCCGTCTCCAGCCAGGCGGCGCTGGATCGCTACATCTTTGACCCCGGCTGGAGCGAAGCCGCTTTTCTCAAGGAGTCGCGGTACCACCAGGTCTGGGGGTACGACTACCGATTGTTTCGCCCCATCTTCGCCCTGGCCCGCTCTCTTCGGATCCCGGTGATCGGTCTCAATGTGGAGCGGCAGATCGCCAGCTCGATCTATTCCTCGGGCGGCATCGCTGCACTGCCGGAGGAGCAACGGGCAACACTGCCCGTCGACCGCGCCCTCGATCTGCCCGGCTACCGGGAACGGCTCGACGCCGTGCACCGGCAGCACGCCGGCAACAGTGACGCC
>JAUVWB010000296.1 GCA_030604345.1 Desulfofustis sp.
CGGATACCATCTTTCTCTTGCACTACCGGGCAACAGCATTACTATCTGGAGGGAGACTTGAAAAACGGGTTCATGGGTATTAGCTGCCCTTTTAGATCTACCAGCACACGCTCCGACGAAGGGCATCGCTTCCAAACGCTGATCTTCGGCCCCATCGCCGTCACGCCACGGCTGACAGACAGGCCATCCATGGCCTGCCGTCAGTTGCGGACGTCCGGTCCGCAAGCCTGCGGGCCTGTTGCGGCGTGCCGGCGGGCCTCGGTGAGGCGTTTTCCAGCGATACCCTTCGCCTCCCTGGTCGCTGATACGTACCTTTGGGTCAGATGAACCGAAAAAATAACCAGTTCGTCCAATTTCATCGTTGCGCAATCGAATTTTACAGGTGTGATGTCATATATATGACTGCAGCAACAGGTTCGTCTACCTCTTGATCGCGAATGAGCTCTCGGTTTTTTCAAGTTCCCCGGTAACCATCAATCACCATCCACGAATCGACACGGGTCCACCCAAGGCAGATACCCATGAAGAAAGAGAGCAAACGGAAGAAAAAAGAGCAGCAGCTGGAAATGCGGGAACGCGCCATGGTCGAAGGCATTCTCGAAGGCAGTCCGGACGGCGTCGGCGTGGTCGTGGTCCGGCTTGACTGCGGCTGCCGCAAGATGGCGGCAGTGGCCGCTTCGGGAGAACCGGCCTCGAAGATCATCATGTACCGGGACGGCGCCGAGAGTATCTGCGATAAGTGCAAGGACGACCAGGGCTCGTTCATGCGGGTGACCGAGCAGTTCATTCACTGGAAAGAGCCGGAACCCGATGCCGCCGAGAAAGAAAAGATCACTCAAAAGGTGTTCGGCGCCGGCCATCCATCCGTTCACTAACCGCCGGCGCTCGGGCTCACTCCGTTTTTCCCCGGCACAGCGGAGTCAGCGCCATACCTCCGACTGCGGCAGCGGTTGACGAACCCCTCGGCCCATTGCGGTGTTCCTTCGGCATGGACGTGGGTATACAGCGCCAGCACATTGTTGGCGACCAGGCCGTCACGTCTTCCCAGGAATCCGGTACCGCGCTCCATACGCAACACCAGGCTGGACGGATCCCCCTGCCAGTCGAGCACCGTCGAATAGCGGAATTCGTGACCGCGAACCTCAGTTCCCACCGGGTAGACAGGATTGTCCCCTTCCACACGGAAGATGGAATAGCCATGCGCCTGGGGTTTTGCGGACATGCCGAAACGGACCGGAAACAGGCCGACCAAGGGGTATTCCTCATCTTCCAGGACGATCGAGCGGCCGAGATAGATCAAGCCGCCACACTCGGCATAGATGGGCAGACCGGCTTCGGCTGCAGCCCGGACCGAGTGACGGAAACGACTGTTTTGTGCCAACTCCGCCGCACTCGTCTCAGGGAAACCGCCGCCGATATAGAGCCCGTCGAGCGGCGGTAAACAGGCATCGGTCAAGGCGTTGATCGGCACCAATTCGGCCCCGCAACGCTGCAAGGCCTGCAGATTCTCCGGATAGTAGAACTGGAAAGCGGCATCCTGCAACACCCCGATCCGCACATCCCGCACCGAAGGCACCTGCATCAGGTCTTGCTGCATTACGCCGGCAACACTCGTCACCGGCGCCATGGTCGCCTCGATCCGGTCCAGGTCCACCGACTCGCTCACGGTACGGGCCAAAAAGTCCAGGGCCTGCACCGTGCCGTCATATTCTTGATAGGGAACCATGCCCAGGTGCCGCATGGGGAAGATATCCCGGTCCAGACGGGGCACGCTGCCCAGCACCGGTACGCCGGTCGAGCCTTCCACCGCCTCGGTGATCAGTCGGCGTTGCCGCTCGGTCGCCACCCGATTGAGTACCACGCCGCCGATCTTCAGCCGCTGATCGAAGACCTTACAGCCCAGCACCAACGCGGCAATGGTTCGGGTCGTTTTGGTGCAGTCGACCACCAGCAGCACCGGCATGTCGAGCAGGAGCGCCAGCTCTGCCGTCGAGTAGCCGCCGTCGGCGGTCACGCCGTCATACAGCCCCCGGTTGCCCTCCACCAGCGCCAGCTCGGCAGCCGCACAGCGTTGTTGAAAAGAGGCCAGCACCAGGTCCCGGGGCACCAGATAAGGATCGAGATTATGGCAGGCGCGGCCGGCCGCACAGTGCAGCCAGCCGGCGTCGATGTAATCGGGCCCTTTCTTGAATGGCGCCACGATCCGTCCCGCCTTCGCCCAGGCAGCCGTCAAGCCCACGGAAACGACGCTCTTTCCGGATCCGCCGCCCAGACCGGCCACCACGATTCCCTTCGCCCTCATCTCAGTGTCCTTCCTTGTCGTATCGAGACCACGCCTGCCCATAAAGGGCCAACAGCGACCGTTCCAGTTCCTGCCGATGGGTTTCGATCCCGGCCGCGTCGAGGTCATCGGGCACCCGCAGCGGTTCGCCGTAGAAGAGATCGATACGGGAAAACGGCCGTGGAAGCGCCGTTCGATCCCAGGAACGAAAGGTGAAATAAGCCGATGCCGACCAGGCAATCGGCAGAATCAGCGAGCCGCTCTTGGAGCCGAGCATGACCGGCCCGCCCTGCGCCTGCAGCGGCGGCCCCTGGGAGCCGTCGGCGACGATGGCCAGATGCTCGCCGGCCCGAAGGTGGTCGAGCAGTTCCATCAAGGCCCGCAGTCCACGGCGATTTCTTGAACCGCGCACCGTGGCAAACTTGAAACGACCGGCCAGAGCGGCCAGATAGTCGCCGTCGCGGCTGGCGCTGACCAGTGCCGCCGCCCGGTAATCACGCATGTGATACAGGAGATAGGCCAGCGAATAATGCCAGAAAACGGCGATCACCGGCTTGCCCTCGGCCAGCGCCCGGCACCGGTACTCTTCGCCGTGCTCATGGCACCGACAGGTGGCAAACCAGCCACGCAACAGCCACGCCGCGCAGAACGGCACGATGCGCAGCGCCAGACCATGCAACGCGGGATGCTTCATCCGAGTTCGATCTCCAGTTTGCGCAGTGCCCTAATCCGGTCCCGCAGCCGGGCCGCCTCCTCGAAGGCCAGTTCCCGGGCTGCCGCCTGCATCTCTTTTTCCAGCCGGC
>JAUVWB010000057.1 GCA_030604345.1 Desulfofustis sp.
AAAAAGAAGCCGAGGTGCTGCATATCCTGCAGCGGGCCAACCTTCGCGTGGCCGGTTTCTTTCACAAAGGCGGCCACTGTGGCGTGGTGCACCCCGACGACAGCCGTTTCCCCTTTGCCATCGCTCTGGTCGCGCCGCCACCCCAACCGGTGGAAGACGGTCATGCCGTGTTGGTGTCGCTGCTCTATGGCGCTGACAATACCCATCCACGTGGTGAGATCGTCGAAGTACTGGGGGATCCGGGTCAGGTCACGGTACAGGTGCGACTGATCATCGAAAAATTCAGACTCCCGCACCGCTTCAGTGATGAAGCTGAACAACAAGCCCGGTTTCCACCTCCCGACCCGGCGGCCGGTTCGCGAAAAGACCTGCGCCAGACCCTGCATGTGACCATCGACGGCACCGATGCCAAGGATTTCGACGACGCGATAGCCGTCGTTGCGCTCCCCGACGGCTATCGACTCATGGTGTCAATCGCCGATGTCAGTGCCCACGTGGTGGTCGGCAGCGCCCTGGATCTGGAAGCCTACGAGCGAGGGACGTCTGTTTACCTGCCGTCCACGGTCGTCCCGATGCTGCCGGAAAATCTCTCCAACAACCTGTGCAGCCTGGTACCCGACGCTGACCGGCTGGCCGTCACCGTCACTATCGATTTCGATCGACACGGCAAGCGGCTTCGTACTTCCTTCGCCCGCACCATCATACGCAGCAAACACCGGTTTACCTATGACACCGTCGAGCAGATCGTCACCGCCCGCGATCAATCGGTGCGTGAGCGGCACGCAACGTTTGTGGCTCTGCTGGACCGTGCCGCCGAGTTGGCCAGGATACTGCATGCGGCCCGACGGAGTCGCGGCGCCATCGGCTTCACCTTGCCGGAAGCAGTCGTGCTCTTTGACGATGATGGACAGGTTGCCGCCGTTAAACGATCGGTTCGTCTGTTCGCCCATCAGATCATCGAAGAATTCATGCTCGCCGCCAACGAAGCGGTTGCCGAGACCTTCGTCAGCACCGGGGCAGACCTGCTCTTTCGCATCCACGAACCACCAGAGCCGGAAAAAATCGGCGATTTCCAAACCTTTGCCAGGACCCTCGGCCTCGACCTGCCGGACAACCCGGCAACACCGACCTGGTATAACAGGCTGATCGAACAGGTCGAAGGCACGCCTTACGAGTACATCATCAACAACCTGCTGCTTCGCACCATGCAGCAGGCTCGCTACCGTGCCGAACACAGCGGCCATTTCGGCCTTGCATCCGACCAATACACCCATTTCACTTCGCCGATCAGACGCTATCCTGATCTCATCGTTCATCGCCAGCTCTGCAGGCTGATACGAGCCGGCAAGCCAGCCGCAGGCACGACGGCCCCGCCAGAACGATCCAGCCCAACTGGTCAGCTCCCCGAGGACGCTCGACACCTCTCGGATCGTGAGCGAATCGCGGTTGCCGCCGAGCGGGAGATGGTCGATCGCCTGGCCTGCCGATTCATGTCTCGCCACCTCGGTGAAACCTTCTCCGCCGTTATTTCCGGAGTCAGCGAAACCGCTTTTTTTGTCGAACTGCTTGACTTTGCGGTCAGCGGTATCGTAGCCTTGTCGGCTTTGACGGACGATTACTATCTCCTCGATCAAAAACGGCATCGTCTCGTCGGAGATATCAGCGGTCAAACGCTGCAAATAGGCGACCTGATTCAGGTGGTATTGGCGGCCATCGATTTCGATCAGAACAAATTACAGTTCAGCCTCAAACAACCTCGAAAGCGAAGAAAGAACGCCGCTCCACACTGAAAACGTATTCTTTCTGAATCCGGGCGCGTGTCTTTGTCGGCGCAAGGCTCAGAAATTGCGACTTGTTTTGCTGCTTGACACGGTCCCGTTTTTCGCATATTCATTTGAAAAGAATAGTGATTATCGATCAGGTCGCAGCACCTGCCCGGGCAATCTACACACCTGGAGGAAATAATGGAAGAAACAGGATGGTTCATGTCACTGCTGGGTAACCCTTTCGCCAAAGGACTTGCCTTGGGACTTGTGCTCTGTATCGTCGTTTATGTCAGAGGTTTTCTGCGTCGAATGGAATTATCCAAGGAGGTTGACCGACTCAGGGCCCACCTGCACACCAAGCTGGAGATAGATTCGGCTGAAAACGAGCGGAGAAAAGCCGAGTTGGATCGCCTCAAACAGGAACGGGATAACCTGCGGATAACCGTCCAGTCGTTGAATCAAAAGCCGGGCCGCAAGGAAATCAGGCAATATTTCATCTACCAGACCGCCCTGGACATCATGTTCGAAAAGGCCCCCGGTTTTGCACCAGCCTGGCAGATCACTCTGAAAGAAGCGGAAGGCCTGTTCGAGAAATCGGAGAAAGGAGTCGTCCCACTGCTCAAGCGTTTAATGCCCACCACTCCGGATAAACAGGCCGAGGAGTACGAAAAAATCAGCAGAATATCGCTTGAGGACTCAGCCAAGAAAAACTGAAGCCCGCTCTTTCATCTCATCACTTTCGCTCTATCCTCAGGGGTTGCCGGAATCGTCCGGCAACCCCTTTTTTCCATCACCATTGAAACCCTATGAACAGTCCAAGTCCACTGCTGAAAAACCTCGCTGTTGTGCTTCATCAACCGAAATTTGGCGAGAACATCGGCGCCGCCGCCCGGTCCTGCTGCAACATGGGTATCTGCCAACTGATTGTGGTCAGGGATTTTCTGCCTGACTATGAGGATATGGCCAAGATGGCAACCCATAAGGCCGTACACTTGATCGATACCATGGAAGTACACGACCGCCTGGAAAATGCCCTGACCCCCTTTTCCATTGTTGTCGGAACGACAGCTCGCCTGGGACGCAAACGGACCATCGAACGGTCACCTCGCGATATTATCGGTGAGATCCTGCCGCTTCTCCAAAACAACCGGGTAGCCCTACTGTTCGGTCCGGAAGACCGCGGCTTGACCAACGACGACCTGAAATTTTGCCAGTACGTATCCTCTATACCGACTGCTGATTTTTCTTCATTGAACCTGGCCCAGGCGGTGGCCATCCACTGCTATGAGTTGTATGCAACCCTGGTGGAGCAGACCCGGGAACCAGCTTCGGTACCGGCGCTTGCCACCACGGAACAATTGGAAGGGATGTATCGACATATCGAAAATTCTCTATTAGCTATTGATTTCCTTGACGAAAAAAGTAATAACTACTGGATGCAGTCCATTCGGCGTTTTCTTGGCAGAATCAGATTGACAGCCAAAGAGGCAAGTATCATCAGGGGGGTTTGCCGTAAATTTCTTTGGCATCAGAACAATCGATTTCGTGCGGTACAAACAAAAATCGAGGAGCCATGACTTTTGCCCCCAATCCCTTATTGAGCCTGATTCCCTCCAACAAATTCTGCCCGCCCCGCCTCAACTGGTCGCAATCACTGCCGCGACACGAGCTTATCCACAAACGGGTCAGCCAGCCCCTGAACGCCCCCGTCCACATCGTCATCGAAGCCCAAGCGGGTCAAGGCAAAACCACGCTGGCAAAGCAATATCTGGAGTATTCGGGGCATGCTTTCGTCTGGTATCAGATCGGCGCGGAAGACCAAGACCCCGCTTTTCTCCTGTCGGCACTGCAACTGGCCCTCCTCCGGCTTTCATCCGTGGCGACGAATGGCTTCACCCCGCGCACCTTGGTCGACAACAGCCTCGGCGACCCGGAAAGCTGGCAGCAGGAAATCAATATGATGCTCAATCTCATCGCACCCCACATCGACCGCGACACCTTTCTGGTATTCGATGATCTGCATGTCCTTGATGATGCTCCCGGGAGCAGAGCGATTCTTGATTACCTGATCGACACCGCTCCCCACCAGCTCCATTTTATCTTCACCAGCAGGCAACCGCTGCAACTGCGGGCCAAGGTGTTGCGCAACAGTCCGCACCTGCTGTATCTGGATACTGACGATTTGGCCATGTCTCCGGCAGAGGTGGAGGCCTTGTACGACTGTCTCCTGCAGACTACCATTTCTCGGGCCGAAGCGGTCCGCATCTGCAGGCTCACCAACGGTTGGATCATGGGCATCGTCTTGGCGGAACACCCGTTCATCCGTAATCGCGGGGCATGGTTTCGTAACCTAAGCGGGCCGAATTCCCCTCATGCCTCGCTCCCGTTCCGCGACGATTATCTCGCCAGGTACTTCGAAGATGAAGTGTTTTCGAACATTCCCGAGACACTGCGAACGACCCTTTACAAGCTGTCATTTCTTGACGATATCGAAGTCGAACTGGCCCAACAATTCACCGCCCTGGATAACCTCGAAGACCACTTGCATGAGTTGGCGGATAGAAATTTTTTCGTTTACCGCCTCGACGAGAATGGCCGGACATTTCGCTTTCATCAACTCTTTCGCGAGTTTCTCCAGACATGCGGCAGAAAGTTGCTGAGCAACGACGCCATTGCCACCATACAGCGTCAGGCGGCAAACTATTACCTGGCTAACGATCGGCTCGGCCTTGCCTTGCGAGCAATGCATGACAACGATGATTTCGCCGCCATGGAAGCGGTACTGTGCCACCAAGGGATCCAAGTATTCTCGCCTGGTCGGCGCAAGAGAATCATCTCCGCCATCCGGACTCTCTCAGCGGAACGGACGCAGACCTACCCTTGGATAACCTTCTGCCGAGGTTTGGCCGTTTTTGAGACAGATCCCGGTCAAGCCCTCTCTATCTTTCAAGCATGCCAGACACTCTTTGCGGCTCGGGGGGATCAGCACGGCGAACTGCTCGCTCGTTGTAGAATTCTCAACCATCAGGTCTTTATCAGTGGAGACTTCCGACTTGCCTCTTCATTGCTTGCAGAAACGCGCACCCTGTTTGACCACGTTCGCTCCCAACTGCCCAGGGAGACGGCGATAATCGCAGCTCAATGCCTTTCCTCAGGCTTTGCCCTGTGCTGCGGGGATCTGGCCACCGCTCACCGTTACGGTCAATGGGCGGCAGAGCGAGCCGCGGCTTTGAATAATGAGAATCTCATCGCAACCGCCAGAATTGCCCTCAGCTGTATAGCCCTGTTGAGCGGAAATCACCGTACGGTTCACAGCGAGATCGAGAAAGCCTTCCCGTTCAGCTGCAACGCTTCAATCGGCTTCGGTATACGAATGGCATTACAGATCATACAACTGACCGAACTTTCGATTACCGGTCAAGACGCCGCTCTCGCCTATCATCGCGAAGACCACCTGGCCCGTCCCGAAACGGACGGATGGCGCCGTGACATAATGACGGCCTATCTTGAGTTGTATTCGGCCATTTCTCTTATCGGCCAGGGGCAGCATGAGCCGGCAGCTGCTCGACTCGATCGTGGTCTGCACCTAGCAGCGGTGAGCAACAGCTATCATCTGACCAGCCTTTACTTGCAGTACCGGGCCTTGGCAGAGGCTCTCCTGGGCAATCGGGACACCGCCTTGAATGATCTCCATGCCGCAGTTAAAGCACGCGAGAAAGCCGGCGGGCCGTTTTTTCAGAGCTGCCAACAGATCATCGTCGGCGCCACCCTGGCGCTGCTCGGCCGCTATCAGGAAGCAGCAGAGAAGCTCTTGCCCATCAAAACCGCAGAAGGGAGTGAAGCCACCGCACGCACCGTCACGTGTGGTCTCGGTTACCTCGCTTATCTCGAACACCGCCTGAACCGTCCGTCCCCAATGCAAACCTATCTGCAGGAGTGGCTGGCAGAAGTGAGCCGATCCGGCTATCGCTGTTTCTGGGGGTTTCTGCCGGAGACTATGGGATCACTGGTCGACCTTGCCCAGAAGATGAACGTGGAGCCGATGACCACAGCGCATCTGGCTCGTCGCCTGAACCGCTGTCACACCGCGACAGTGGGCGCCGTCCCCCTGCTGGACATCAAGATCCTCGGGACCTGTTCCCTTGCGGTGGGCCCCGCCTTCGGCTGCGATCTGCAGGATTTGACCCCGCACCAGCGTGAATTGTTCGGGCAACTCATCAGCACACCGCAACAGAAAATCAGTCAAGAGCAGGTACAGCTGATCTTTTGGCCAGATAGCCCACCGGACAAGGCACGAAAATCCTTTGACACGCTGATGACCCGGCTGCGCAAAACCATGTCGGAACGGCTGCCGATACCTGCGAGGAATTACATCACCGTCGAGAAGGGCTATGTCCGCCTGGTCCACGCCACCATCGACGCCCAGCAATTCCTCCGAACAGCCAGACACGGGCTGAAGCAAGCAGAACATGATCTCTGGTGGCAAGCGGGCAATCTCTTCGCCGCAGCGCTCTCGTACTGGACTGAATTCCGCCCGCTGCAGGTCTTTGCCCTTGACCAGGCACAATCCTTCCAAGATGAAATCGTCGCCGTTCTGCGCTCCGTCTGCCTGGTGTGGAGCCAGAAGCTGATTGCCCTGGAACGAGATCAGGAGGCACTGAACCTGCTCGAAAAAACCCGCCAGATATTACCCACTGACGAAGATACGGTCGGCCTTCGCTACCGGCTTTTCCTCAAGCGTAACAATCCCCTGAAGGCCCGCGGAGTACTGCAAGCCTATTATCGGGAACTGGTGCAGCTCGGATGGAGTGAGCAGGAAGCCGAAAATCTGGTAGCTACTGTCGCTGCCCGCCCGATCAGGCTCACGTGAAAACCCGAGCAGAGAAACGTGGCCCCAGGCAAAGGTGAAATAGTAACAGCGGTTACCATTTTGAAACCCCGATTCCCTGTGATTCGATAACCAGCTGATGCGACCAACACGAATTTCCCATAACGCCTCCCGCATTGAGGGTTGCAGCAAACTTACGATTTGGTATGGTTCATGCAAACAAAGTTATGGTTCATCCGGATGGTACGTACTTGTGATCGTTATGGGCACACGGCCAGGCGGGCCTTCGCAAACCGTTTTCCCGCACTACCCTTGGCCTCCCCGGCCGCAGATACGCACGTTTGGAGCGGAAGAACCAAAATGAGGATCACCGCCTGAGATTTCGTCTCAGGTGAAACCGGTTTCGTTTTTTTGGTGGATGGGTATGATCTCACCGCTTGCCACGTCGCTGTCAGGTCTACAGGCCTTCTCCACACGGCTGCAGTCCAACGCCAACAACATTGCCAATGCCGCAACCGAAGGATTTAAACGAACCCGGGTACTGCATACGGCGCAACCGGCAGGAGGTGTCCGCAGCCATAGCGAGACGGTCGTGACACCTGGGGTCACACACTATGAAGAAAGCACCACCGGTCCCGTCTTGGCGGAATCATCCAATGTCGACCTGGCAGCGGAACTACCTGATATGCAGCTGAACAAGACGCTCTATCGAGCCTCGCTGAAGACCCTGCAGACAGCGGATGAAATGCTCGGCAGTCTACTCGAAACGAAGGCTTGACCAACCGTCGCCTTGCTCTTTTCCTCGTTTCCCGGCAGAACTCAGCCTCGACCAAGCGTAGCGATCATAGCGATGATCCTGTGTGCCCTTTACGACGTTTCGTCATGCGGGCTCAGGGGGTATAGCCTGCATCTCCTCGCCTAACGGACACTGCGCACACAGCGGTTTGGTCTTCTTGCAATAGTGTTTTCCGGTCGCCACCAGCAAGGCGTGAAATTCGTTGAACAACTGCGGGTTGGCCGGCAAGTGAGCCATGAACAACTCCTGCAACTCGCCATAGTCACATTCCTCACCGATCAGCCGGTGACGGTAACAAATGCGGTACGTATAGGCATCCACGACGAAGATCGGCTGTTCGCCTGCGTAGAGCAGAATGGAGTCGGCGGTCTCTTCTCCGATGCCTTTCACCGCAAGTAGCCGCCGGCGCGCCTTCGAGAGTTCGTCATTGAACAATCGCTCCGGCTCGCCCTGGTACTCCTCACCGATCATGCGCAGGAGGTTGGCCAGCCGCTTGGCCTTGACGTTGAAATAACCGGTGGGCTTGATAAACGCAGCCATTTCCTGTTCAGAGAGGGAGGCCAATCGGTGATAAGAAAGCAATTCCGCCTGGCGCAACCGTTCGATGGCTATCGTCACGTTGTTCCAGCTGGTATTCTGGGTCAGGACGGCTCCCACCATCATCTCAAAGGGGGTTTCCGCCGGCCACCATCGTTGCGGACCAAAGTGGGCATGGAGGCGAGCAAACATCTCCTCCAACTGCGACACAACAACCTGTCGGCGTCCCACGCTCAATCTCCGAAACAGATGCCGATATCCCGGGCCGTGATA
>JAUVWB010000161.1 GCA_030604345.1 Desulfofustis sp.
CCGAGCTGATGCGGTGACATCCGGGTGCTGATCTTTCCGGCCTTGACATCATCGCTGCTGTAGTAGTGCAGGGAGCCCGGTTCGGCATCCAGATCAACCACATCAATGACGATGACGTGGTAACATTCTTCGAGAAAGGGGCTGAGAAAGATGCCGGCCGTACCGCCGTCCTGCAGGACGACGTTATCGGGGAACCGGTAATGATCCATAAGATACTGGAGCGTGTGAACGCCGAAACCTTCGTCTCCGACAATGGTGTTGCCGACGCCGAGGATGCCGATTTTTTTGGTCGTATTCATAACGTTCTTCAGTTTCTTAACAAATGCGCGGCAGCGGTTCGCCATGCAGAGGGCTGACCACACGGGAGCCACCGATCGGCGTGTTGATTACCACGCGGCCGGCGGTTCCGGCAACCACCGAGCCGATAATTGCCGCATCTTGTCCCTCCGGTGCAGCCTTCAGCAGAGCAAGAAGCGCGGGGG
Source organism: Desulfofustis sp. (assembly GCA_030604345.1). Next base: position 483 of record JAUVWB010000161.1, read on the forward strand.
CCTGTTCCGGGGCAACAACAGCAAGCAGCTTCCCTTCATTGGCCAGGTAGAGCGCTTCGAGTCCGAGGATTTCGCAGGCGGCACGGACCTCGGGGCGGACCGGCAGAGACTTCTCATCGAGTTGGATGGATAGACCACTGGCTGTCGCGATTTCGTTGAGTGACGTTGCCACCCCTCCTCTGGTCGGGTCGCGCAGCGCGTGTACTGCCCCGGGGAATTCTGCCAGCATTCGGGCCACCAGCCGATGCAACGGCATGGTGTCACTTTGCAGGTTCCCCTGCAGCGCGATGCCGGCGCGTCGGGTCATAATGGTTATACCGTGATCGCCCATGGTTCCCGACAGAATAACCTTATCTCCCACGGCCGCCTGGCGGGATGATAACGAGATGGTCTCAGAAACGATGCCGACTCCGGAAGTGTTGATGAAAATCTTGTCCGCCTTGCCCCGAGGGACGACCTTGGTGTCTCCGGTGACGATGGGGACGCCGCTTTGCGTGCAGGCCTCGCTGATGGATCTGATGATCGCCTCAAGGTCAGTCAACGGGAGCCCTTCTTCGAGGATCAGACCGAGGCTGAGACAGATCGGCTCGGCGCCGCGCATGGCCAGGTCGTTGATGGTTCCATGTACGGCGAGTTTGCCGATATCGCCGCCGGGAAAGAAAATGGGATCCACCACGTAACTGTCGGTGGTAAAGGCCAGCCGACCGGGACGATTTTCGATCACGGCGCTGTCTTCCAGCCCTCGCAGGATCGGGTTGTCGAGATATTTTAAAAACAACTCTCCGATCAATTGCTGGCTGGCCAGGCCGCCGCTGCCGTGATCGAGGAGGATGACCTGATCGGAGACGGGTTCGTTAGTCATGGAATCCTTTCGTTCTCTTGGATAACAGTGAGATTGCGGCATCTATCATCGGGTTCAGGCGTCTGCGCCGTACTTGAAAAAAGCGGCACAGGTTCCTTCGCTGGAAACCATGCATGGTCCGATCGGGTGTGCGGGTGTGCACCGTTTGCCGAAGAGAGGACACCGAGGAGGTGTGGTCTGCCCTTTGAGGATCTGACCGCAGATGCACCCTTTTGCTTCCTGGACGTCGGGAATGACTATTTCGAGGCGTTGTTCGGCGTCGTACTGATGGTACGCTTGCTTGATTTTCAAACCGCTGCCAGGGATCAGTCCGAGCCCCCGCCACTCCATGTCCGCCGGTTCAAAAACGGTGTCGACAAGCTCCATGGCCCTTCGGTTTCCTTCCCACGAAACGACGCGGGTATAGATGTTGTCCACGGCAGGATGGTCCTGCGCAATCTGGCGGGCCAAGCGGATCAGACCGTTGAGCAGATCGGCCGGTTCGAAGCCGGCGACCACGCAAGCCAGGCGATAACGATCGACGAAAGGCTGGTAGGCGCCGGCGCCGATGATGGCAGAGACGTGGCCGGGACAAAGGAGGCCGTTGATCCTGAGTTCAGGGTCCTGCATCAAGACGTCCAGCGGGCCGGGGATCACCGTGTGGGTTGAGAAGACGCAGAAATTGTCGATCCCTTGACGGTGGGCGGCGAGAATGGTGGCAGCGATTCCCGGTGTGGTCGTCTCAAAACCGACGCCCAGGAAGACGACCAGGTCTTCGGGGTGATTTCTGGCAATTTCGAGGGCATCCATCGATGAATAGACCACATCGATCTTCGCCCCTCGAGAACTGGCGTGGGCCAGAGAACCCCGGCTGCCGGGTACGCGGAAGAGATCACCGAAGATGGTCAGACGCACCGCATCGCGATCGGCCAGATCGATGAAGGCATCCATATGCGCCGCAGAGGTAACACAGACCGGACAGCCCGGACCAGAGACGATCTCCATGCCGGCAGGAAGGATTGATCTGATGCCGCTACGAAAGATGGCCATGGTGTGGGTGCCACAGACCTCCATGAGCCGTACCGGTTTTTGCACTGACCTGTGCAGTTCGGCTATGAGAGGCTCGATCAGGGCCTGGTCCCGGTATTCGTCAACGTGCCTCATGAACCGTTGTCACTCCGTAGCAGTTCTTCCGGCATGTGCGAGGCCAGTTCTCTGATCAGTTCGATATTGCGTTTGGCTTCTTCCTCCACCAGGGAGTGGATGGCGAAGCCGGCGTGGACGATGACATAATCGCCGACTTCCGGCCAACGGTCGACCACGTCGAGACGCACCTTGCGGCTGATCCCGTCCATATTGACGGTGGCCAGTTGTTCGCTGGTGAAATCATCGGGACTGCCCTCTACCTGTTCGACTCTCATGGGTACCGCGAGACACATGTTGCAAACCTCCAATAACCGCCTGTCCAACGGAAATCCCGCCATCGTTGTTGGGAATGGTCGACCCGGTATAGACTGACAGGCCGCGTCCGGACAGAGAAAAAAGCAAACCTTCGAGCAGCAGACCGTTTTGCAAACAACCACCGGACAGCACTATCTCTTTGATTCCTGAAGTGCCGGAGATTTTCTCTACCAGATGTGAGATCCGACTGATAAGCCAGGAGTGAAATTGCAGCGCAACCACGGATCGGTCAGTGCCGAACTTACTAGTATGTACCACTCTTTTAACAAATTCCGAGGAAATAATCTCCCATCTTCGGTCTTTTTCCAGAAAACGAATATCTCCAGCAGGTTCTGCCCTGGCCTCAAGTTCATCATCCCAGTTCCCTGAAAATGCAGTTCGGGCGCAGGCTTCGAGTCGCATCGCCGCTTCGCCCTCAAAGCTGGAGACAAATTGTAAGCCGAGCAACGCCGCCACCGCGTCGAACAGTCGGCCGCAGCTTGAGGTCAGCGGTGAGTTGAAACCGCTGGTCAGCATTTGCATAACGATGCGGCGGCGCTCCTGGTCGATTCCTCCCACAAGCGGGGATGATTCAGCGTCAGGGCCGAGGGCGGCGTAAAGAGCTGACAAGGCCATGCGCCACGGCTCTGACGAGGCGGCGTCCCCACCCGGCAAGTGCAGCGGCTGCAGCGAGCCGAGGCGACGGTAGGAAACGCAGTCGGCTTGCAGGAGTTCTCCTCCCCAGATGGTCCCATCTGGACCGTAGCCGGTCCCGTCGAGAACGACAGCCAGAACCGGGCCTCTCAGGCCATGCTCGGCCATGACGGCGGCGGCGTGGGCATGATGGTGCTGAATGCGATAGAGTGGCAGGCCACACTCTTCAGCATACCGAGTGCTCAGGTAATCGGGGTGAAGGTCGCAGGCGACCACCTGCGGTTCAAGAGCGAACAAGCGTTTGAGGTTGTCGATCGACTCTTGATAGAAATCGTATGACGCCAGGTTGAAAAGGTCGCCAATATGCTGACTGGGAACGATGGTGCGGCCGCGGCCTAAACTGAAGGTGCTTTTCAAGCCACCGCCGCAGCCGAGGATCGGCGGCAACTCATAGGGTACGAAAACCGGGGTTGGCACGTAGCCCCGGGATCGGCGCATGAGCCGGGGCTGACGTGCAATAACCTTGACCACCGAATCATCGACGCGGGTGACGATGGGGCGATCATGCAGGAGGAAAAAATCGGCAATGCCCTTTAAACGCCGCAGGGCTTCGTCATTTCCGGTGCAGATCGGTTCGCCGGCTACGTTGCCACTGGTCATGACCAGAGCAACGGGGCAGTCCGGTTCATTGAACAGCAGGTGATGAAGAGGGGTATACGGCAGCATGATGCCGATATCACTTAGTGCCGGTGCCACCGACTCGGCCAGTGGATGTCCCGGCCGGGGGCGCAGCAGAACGATGGGACGTTCCGGAGACACCAGGATGGCCGCCTCTTCGTTGGTGAGATAGCACATGCGAGCGGCATCAGCGCCATCTTGGACCATCACCGCCAGCGGCTTGGCCGGCCGGTTTTTCCTGGCACGCAGCAAAGCAACTGCCGCCTCGGAACGGGCGTTGACACAAAGATGGAAGCCACCGAGCCCGCGAATGGCAAGGATCGCATCGTCGTTTATGGCATCAATCGCAGCCCTGATGACATCTGCGACCGCGATCCGCTCTCCCTGGGCGTTGTGCCAGCTGATCCGGGGGCCGCACCGGGGACAAGCGTTGGGCTGGGCGTGATAGCGGCGATTGGTCGGATCGCCATATTCCGTTGTGCAGGGACGGCACATGGGGAACACCTTCATTGATGTCCGCGGACGATCATACGGCAGGGTTTCAATGATCGAGAAGCGCGGTCCGCAATTGGTGCAGTTGATGAATGGGTAGCGGTAACGGCGGTCCTGCGAGTCGTGCAGTTCACGCAGACAGTCGTCGCACAGGGCGACATCCGGTGGAATGATGGCCTGAACCGTAGCCGTGGCCTCGCTGGCGTTAATCTGGAATGATTCGGTGTCTACCGGTGTTTCGGCGGGCTCATGCTTTTCGATGGAAACAATTCTGGCCAGCGGCGGGGCCTGACCAACC
>JAUVWB010000108.1 GCA_030604345.1 Desulfofustis sp.
CGCCCATCCGGGTACGAGCCACCGGCCGTTGAATTGGCCGGAAAAAGCAAATAACCAGTGGCGAGAGGTATCGGCCGCCAGGCACTCGAGAACGCCGAACATCTTGCCGCGTTCTTCTCCGAACAAAGGAGCCGTGCTGCAGCGGGGATCGGTGGCGGCCGGCGAGCCGGGCAGGCCGATCGAGCCTTGTCGCTCGAGTCGGTCGAGGAGTCGTACGGCTTCCCGTTTGGCATCCCCGAACGGCAGATGGTGAAAATCGTCGCATCGGTGGCACCAGCCGTACGCTGCCAGTGACCCATCCGTTCGGTCGGCCCTGATTTGTCGTGGCCAGCCGGCTGGAAAGGGAGTATCTTGTGCAGACAATGGTAACACCGCTCCGTTCCTGACATTGTTTGCTGAGAGATCCATGAAGGCCGACCAACCGTTTTCCCGGCTCGATCCCGAGACCATCCTGAACTGCGTCGAACAGGCCCTCGGTCGCCGCTTGCTCAACGTCTGCCGGCCACACACCAGCTATATCATCCGGGTCTACTAACTGCAGGACGTAGACGGCGTCTTCATTATAGCAAAATTCTTCAGGCCGCACAGGTGGTCAGTTGCCGCCCTGGCGGAGGAACTGCAATTTGTTGTCGATTGCCGCGACCATGAATTGCCGGTTATCGCCCCGCTGCCGTTGTCCGACGGCGGTTACCTGGGGGAATGCCGAGGCGTTCGTTTCGCTGTTTATCCTCGTTGCGGCGGGCGATTGGTGGACGAATTCAGCGATGACCACCTGGTACAGATCGGCCGTCTGCTCGGTCGTCTCCATCAGGTCGGGCGGAGTCGTCGAGCCCCGGCACGGGAGCGGCTGCACCCGCTTCACGCCACCAGAAAACAGGTCGACTACCTCCTGGAGCGGCGCCTGCTGCCGGTCGATCTCGCACAACCGTTTGCCGCCGTTGCCGCCCAACTGATTGAAACGATCACACCACTGTTCACCGGGGTGGAGACCTTTCGGATTCACGGGGACTGCCACGCCGCCAATCTCATCTATCGTCCGGGAGAGTCGTTTGTCCTCATCGATTTCGATGACATGGTCACCGGTCCCGCGGTACAGGACCTGTGGATGCTGCTCCCTGGACCGGTAGCCGAGTCGCACCGTGAACTGGGGCTGCTGCTGGAGGGCTATGAGACCTTCTGCCCGTTTGCGGACCGGACTCTGGGCTTGATCGAACCGTTGCGGGCGATGCGCTTCATCCATTACCTGAGCTGGTGTGGCCGGCAATATCACGAGGACGGTATGACCCGTGTGGACGAAGCGTTCGGCTCGTATGACTATTGGCAAAGAGAGATTGCCGACCTGCGCGACCAGCTCGATGTGATCGGGCGGTCGACCCGGTTGCCCTGATCAGGAGAGGAGCCGCAGCATCCGTTGCCAGCGGCTCAGGTTGTGCTTGCGGCAGATTGCCGCGATGTTGTGGAAATCCAGGTCGAAGCGATGGCTCAGCCGATCCAGTTCCCGACGCTGTTGCATCAGGGCTCGCTGCAGATCCGCCTGGCGACCGGCGAGACAGACCACATTGCCGCGATGGGGGACGGGCAGTACCAGCGGCGCGCCGAAACGGGCGGTGATTTCTGTTTGCAGCTCGTCCATTTTCGCGACATCACCACTCCAAAGATTGACGCTGAAAACACCTTCCGGCCGCAGATGACTCCGGCATCGTTCGAAACAGGCACGGCTGTAAACTGTCGGTGCCATCCCGTTGCCGTCGAAGGCGTCGACCAGGATCAGATCGTACCCGCGAGATGCATCGAGTTCAGTCAGAAAATCATAGCCGTCCGCCTCATGGATGTGGAGGCGATCGTCCACGGGCAGGGCAAAGTAACCATGGGCCAGCTTGATGACATGGGAGGCATTGTCCACCGCATCGATGCAACAACGGGGGAGAGAGCCGTGGAGAAACCGGGCCAGGGAACCGGCGCCGACGCCGATCAGCAAAATGTCTTCCGGCTCGTCGTCGACCAGCAGGGAGGCCATCATGCACTGGGTGTAGGAGAGTACCAGCCGGTTCGGGCAGGACAGGGACATGGTCGATTGCAATACCCCGCAACCGAAGAAAAGGGATCGCTGGTCACCGTCGTCAATGATTTCGATCAGCAACTGATCCCAGTGTTCCCGGTGGATGGTCCGTCTGTTCATGGCTCTGGCCTGGGGTGGTCAAGGTGATCGTTTTTATATAACGGACCAGACGGACCATTGTCAAAAAAAGTAGGTACGGGATGAGACTGGCACTGGTTTCCCGGCAGTGGCGGATTCCTGCGGCGGGATATGAAGGCGCGGGGACAAAGGTCGTGTGACATGGATACGGTTGGGATCAGGAGATCGAGACGGTTGTTGCCGCTCTATTTCACCACGGTGGTGACCATTTGTTCGCTCTATGCCGCCCAGCCGATCCAGCCGGTGTTCCAGCGTGAATTTGGCCTGTCCGGTCTGCAGGCCATCCTGTTTACCACGCTGATGATGCTCCCGCTTGGTTTCGCGCCGCTGTTCTATGGCTATCTGCTCGAGCTGGTGCCGGCCCGGCGGGTGTTGCGGGGAGCATTGTTGGCGCTCGGTCTGCTGGAACTGCTCTTCAGCCTGTCGACCGGCTACGCGCTGCTACTGTTGATCCGTGCCGTGCAGGGGCTGTTGCTGCCGGCGGTACTTACCGCGCTGATGAGCTACATCTCGTATACCTCGGGCCGGGCAACGGTCCAGCAGGCGGTGGCGGTCTATGTGGGGATGACCATCATCGGCGGCATCCTGGGCCGCGTGTTTTCCGGAATCTGTACCGAATGGTTCGGCTGGCGCTTCTTTTTTCTGCTGCTGGCCCTGCTTTTTGTGCTGTGCTGGCGGCTGCTGGCACCGCTTGATCCGGCCCTGCGGCTCAGTCTCACGCAACCCGATCCCCGCCAGCTGGCCGGTCTGTTGCGCCGGGGACCGCTGCTGTGGGTGTATGGCGCGATTTTCTTTATTTTTTTTGCCGGCGCCGCGCTGCTCAACTTCATCCCATTCGAGTTGAAGAGACTCGACGGCCACTTCGGTGAAGCCGCTGTCGGGCTCGTCTATCTCGGCAACAGCATGGGCATCCTGGTCGCTTTCGGCAACGCCCGGCTGCGGCGGTTCTGCGGGGGAGAGATCGGGGTGGTGGCGGCCGGTCTGGCGATCTTCATGGCGGGCACGATACTGTTCCTGTACGGTCATTATCTGGTGATGTTCGGTGCCATGTTCGTCTTCTGTCTCGGCATGTTTGCCGCCCATGCAACCCTGTCCGGTCTGGTCAGCCGGTTGGAGGAAGCACACAAACCCGTTGCCAACGGCCTGTATATGTCTTTTTATTATTTCGGAGGCGCCGTCGGCTCCTTTGTTCCCAGCCTGGTTTACGAGTCATGGGGCTGGCGCTGGTTCATCGCGGTGCTGCTGGCGGCTCAGGTGGCTGCCGCAGTTTGCGTTGCGGCCTTGAGAAACGGTATGCGCCATCACGGCACGAGGAAGATGCTCGAATGACAATTGGGGTGGAAAAAATTATTTCCGGTGGCCAAACCGGCGCTGACCAGGGTGCCTTGGATGCCGCAATGGCCTGCGATTTCCCCCATGGCGGCGCCATCGCTGCCGGGAGGAAGACGGAGGCCGGCCCGCTGCCGGAGCAGTATCGACTGGAGGAGTTGTCGTCCAGCCACTACCCGGATCGGACGGCGAAGAACGTTCGTGACGGCGACGGCACCGTCATTGTCTCCCATGGCGAGCTGACCGGCGGCTCGGCCTTGACCAGGGATCTTGCCGAACGGATGGGTAAACCCTGGCTCCATCTCGATTGCGCCGCAACACCGTTCGAAGAGGCGCTGGAATCCTTACGCAGTTGGTGCAGCGCGCATCGGATCAGGGTGCTCAACGTGGCCGGTCCGCGGGCCAGTTCCGACCCGTTGATCTATAGCAAAACCAGGCAGCTGATCAGTGCGTTACTCCTCGATCGGCAGAGAGGCCCCCGTGGATCGTTTTGAACCGCCGATCATTGTCGTCGATCGATGCACCGGCTGCGGTGCCTGTGTCGCCATCTGTCCTGACCGGGTCCTGGAGCTCGACGATACCGGTGTGGCCCGGTGGCGTGGCGAGTATTGCCTACTGTGCGGCCATTGTGCTGCGATCTGTCCGGAACAAGCCGTCACCGTCCCCCCGTTGGCTGATTCTCTGGGGCTTGAGAGTTGGGTGGAGCCGGTTGGGCGTGATGGCGGTGCCGCAGCCTTTGCCGAACTGGTTGTCTTGATGCGGCAGCGGCGCTCCTGTCGTCGTTTTACCGGAGAGCCGGTGGCTACCGAGGTGTTGCGGGACCTGACGAGAATCGGGAGCACCGCGCCGTCGGGGACCAATTGCCAGGGGTGGCGGTTCACCATCCTGCCTGAACGGCCCGATGTGGAGCGACTCGGGGAAGTGACCGCTGATTTTTATCGACGTCTGAACAAGACGGCAGCCAACCGATGGTTTCGCCTGCTGAACCGGCTGTTTGGCGGTGGTCGTCTGGACACGTATTATCGTCGCTATTATCAGAGCGTCGAAGAGGCGTTGCAGCAGTGGTACGAGAAGCGGATCGACCGTTTGTTCCACGGGGCCCCTGCAGCCATTCTCGTGTCGGCTGATACCCGATCGAGCTGCCCGGCGGAAGATGCCCTGCTGGCCACGCAGAATATGTTACTCGCTGCCCAGGCCCTGGGACTGGGTACCTGTCTGGTCGGCTTTGTCGTCGAGGCGGCTCGCCGCGACCACCGTATCGGCAGGTTGCTGCAGATGCCTGCGGATGAGCGGCTGTATGCGGTCATTGCCTGCGGTCACTCGGCCGTTCATTTCCTGCGTCCGGCGGGCAGAAAACGGGTGGCGCCGAGAATTCTCAGAATCGGAGAGGAAGAGACATGGAAACAAAGGGCGGCCCAGGCCGGGACCAGGGGTGGCCAACGATCCTGATCCTCAATTCGTTTGGCTTCAAGTACGGGGTGCCGGTTGATGCCACCTTCATGCTGGATGTCCGGTTTCTGCCCAATCCCTATTGGCAGAAGGACTTGCGGCCGTGGTCGGGGTTGCAGCAGGCGGTGGCCGATTATGTCTTGAAAAGCGAGCAAGGGGCATCATTTCTCGAGTTGCTCCGGCCACTGGTCCTTTTCTGGGCGACGGCGGAGAGCAATGGGGCGAAAATTCTGCGGCTGGCAATCGGCTGCACCGGCGGCCGGCATCGTTCGGTGGCCATCGTCGAACATCTGCAGAGCTACCTGGCTGATCAGGGTCTCAACCCGACCGTTTTACATCGCGATCTGCATCGCGATACCGCATGAAAGCCGACAGCGGGGACTTTTTACCCAATCGTGTAGAGCCGGTGGGTAGTTTTTACCCGGTCGCCGGCGGGGATCGGGCCGGTTGATTTTTCTTTGAAGGTGCATAACCTTTTCAATTCAGGTGGTTGCCTTGTTCTCCGGGGATCTGGCACGGCCGTTGCTTCTGATACATTACAAGGTGACCGATAACGGTCGTTACCGCCAACCAAACACAAGGAGTAGGTCATGAAGAAAAAAATAGTTATCGCAGTTGTTGTCGCCGGTCTTGGACTGGCTGGGTTGAATCAGGCGTTTGCCGGCTGGGGAGCACGTGCCGGGGGGTGGTGCCCCAATTTTCAGGGGCCGGGCTACACCCAGATGGATCCTGCTGTTCAGGAGAAGCTCGACACGTTTTTCGAGAGTAACCAGGATCTGCATAAGTCGCTGGTCATGAAACGGGCCGAACATCATGCTCTGATGCAGGCCGGAAACCCCGATCCGGCAGCCGCCAGCAAGGTCGCCGGGGAGTTGTTTGATCTGCGGGCGGCTCTGCAGCAAAAAGCCGAAGAGGCCGGGGTGTCTTCATACCTGGGACGCATGGGCGGCCATGGTGGTCCCGGATTCTGCCGGACCGGCATGCGCGGACCCGGTCACGGCGGACCCGGCATGGGTGGCCGGATGATGAACGGCGCCGGTCCCGGCGGTGGCCCGCAGTTCTAATCTCCTCTTCTCTTCCTCCCTTCCTATCCCGCCGGTGGCAGGCAATACCACCGGCGGGATTCTCGTTTGCTGCAAGAGAGCTGTCGCGGCGACTTCCTGACAGGA
>JAUVWB010000367.1 GCA_030604345.1 Desulfofustis sp.
AGGTGGCCGGCAGGAACTCGTAGTCCCGCCGGGCCTGACGGGCCTCCCGGTAACGGTCGGCAAACGAGCGCAGCGGCTGGAAGACCGTGTTGTTTTTTTCGGCGGTACGCGTTTGCGCAGGTTTCGCTGCCCGTGGAGGTATTTCCTTTTGCTTGTCAGGCATGACACCCCTCTTGAATGCGATGCAGTCGAGCATAGCGCCCGTCACGTGCCAGCAGAGCATCCGGCGAATCGTTTTCCAACAATCGCCCCTGCTCGATGGTGAGAATCCGGTCGGCATGGCGGACGCTGGATAAGCGATGGGCGATAATCAAGACCGTACGCCCGGCGCAGATCTTTTCCATGTTTCTCCGGACCTGGAGTTCGGATTCATAATCGAGGGCACTGGTGGCTTCGTCGAAAATGAGCATTCGGGGATTGGTGGCCAGGGCCCGGGCGATGGCAAACCGCTGTCGCTGACCGGCGGACAGGTAGATGCCGCGCTCACCGACCGGCGTGTCGTAGCCGTTCGACAGGTCCATGATGAACGAGTGCGCCCCGGCCAACTCGGCAGCGCCGATAACCGCCTCCAGATCCAGGCCGGAATTGTTCAGGGCGATGTTTTCTCGGATGGTGCCGTTGAACAGCACGCCATCCTGGGTTACGACCCCGATTTGTCGACGCAGCCAAGAGGCATCCGCGGTTGAGATATCAACGCCGTCGATCAGTATCCGTCCCTGATTCGGCACATAGAGGCGCTGCAACAGTTTCGCGACGGTCGTCTTGCCGGAGCCGGTGCTGCCGACGATGCCGACCACCTCGCCGGCGCTCACGCTGAACGAGACCTCGCTCAGGACCGGGGACCGGTCAACCTGATAGCTGAAGGTCACCCGATCAAAGACGATGTCGCCCTTGAGCCGCGGCAAACTTACCCGATTCGGATCAAATCCGGGCTCGGGAAGACAGCGGAAGATGTCACCGATTCGCGCCACCGCCACCCGCACCTGTTGAAACTCTTTCCAAATCTGCGAGAGTCGCACGATCGGTGCCACCACCCGCGAAGAAATCATGTTGAAGGCGATCAATTGACCGACGGTCAGGTTGCCCTGCAGCTCTTCCTTGGCTCCGAAATAGAGCAACAATACGGTCAGCCCTTTGCTGGCAAAAGCCGTCGACTGATTCACCAGGTTTACCAAGTGCCCGCTGCGAAAACCGTTCTTCACATGGCCGGCAAGTCGAGCCTCCCACCTTTCCCGCAGCCGCGGCTCAGCCGCAGCTGCCTTGATCGTCTCCATGCCGGCAATGGTCTCCACGAGAAACGACTGGTTTTCCGCCCCACTGGCATACGTGTCCTCGAGGCGATCGCGCAACAGCGGGGTTACGATGAAGGAAGCACCGAACAAAAAGGGCAGGCTGATCAGAACGATGACAAACAGAAACGGGCTGAACAGATACATGACCAGCAGAAACAGGCCGATAAAAAACAGATCGAGCAGCAGCATCAACCCGGATCCGGTGATAAACCTCCGCACGGTATCCAATTCCCGCATCCGCGCGATCGTGTCGCCGACCCGGCGGTTCTCGAAATAGCTGAGCGGCAGCGAGAGCAGGTGGCGAAACACCTCCACGCCGAGCATCAGATCCATCCGATTGGCCGTATGCGACAGAAGATACGACCGCACGACATTGAGCAGAATCTCGAACAAGGAGACCACCACCAGTGCCAGGACCAGCACATCGAGGGTGGTCAAGCTGTTGTTGCTGAGCACCTTGTCGATGACAAGCATGAACACCAGCGGTGACAACAGCGCAAAGAGTTGGACGAACAGGGTAGCCAGGACACAGTCCCGCAGGACACCGGTATACTTGCGCACCCTCTGCAAAAGCCACGAGACCCCAAACGTCTTGGTGCCTGCGACGAAAGTTTTTTGGGGGCGTAACAGCAGGATGGTACCGGTCGAACGCTGCTCCAGGGAAGCAACTGTCTCCCAAACCGCTCGAATAGCGCTTGCCTCCTGCACAAGAACCTGCCTTTTTACCGGATTTGATTTGGCAAGCACCGCGAAGGAGCCATCGCGCAAATGAACTACCACCGGGAACAACTCCGGCCGTAATCGTTCCACCCGTTTAGTAGTGACCCGCACGGAATAGCCGATCCTGCCGAAACAACGCGCCAAGGCAATAGGGGTAGTTTTTTCATTGCTGATGAAATGGTGGCGAACATGATCGGCATCAAGCGGTGCACCGTAGAGGCGGGAGACAAGGCTGAGACAAAAAAGCCCGCTGTGCTGATCAACCGGTTGTTGCTCCATTGCGTGCCGGACCTCCCTCTTCCTGAATGTCATCTCCACCTGGGGAGAGAAAATAGTTGCGAACACCCTATTCCTGACATCTGACAAATTTCTTACCACTAAAGAGACCGAGACCAGCAGACCCAAAAAAAATGATTCTCTCGATTTCCCTATTGACACCCCTGGAGGAGTCAAG